>ONYG01000270.1 GCA_900321995.1 uncultured Methanobrevibacter sp.
AGAAATGTCTATTTCACAGCCTAACTTGCTATCCATTGCCATTTCAGATAATGCAATAGCTATACCTCCTGCAGATACATCGTGAGTAGCATTAATATTAAGCTCTTCTTCTCCTTCAAGATATTTGGTATAGTCACCATCATTATCTATAAGCTCAAGGACAGTATTAGCAGCTGCCAATTCATCATCGATTCTGATTTTAGGAGCTTCTCCCTGTTCAAGGTTATGAACTGCCCTATGATATTCAGAACCTTCAACCTCATCATAGGTTTTACCGATGATTATGATCTTATCTCCTTCGTTTTTAAATGGAAGTGTTCTGATATTGGATAATTTTTCAACACCGATAACACCAACAGCTGGTGTTGGGTTGATTTTAATACCTTCAGTCTCATTATAGAAACTTACATTTCCACTGATTACAGGAGATTCGAATTTTTCTGCAATGTCAGACATTCCTCTGATACATTCCTTAAATTGCCAAAGGATTTCAGGAGTTTCAGGATTACCGAAGTTTAGGCAATCTACAACTGCATAAGGTTTTGCACCCATTGAAACCACATTTCTGATAGCTTCAGCTACACTTCCAGCACCACCGTCATATGGAGACAATTTAGTGTGGATTGTATTGGAATCAGCAGTGATAGCTACAGCAGTTTCATCATCTATTTGCAATACTGCAGCGTCATCTCCAGGCTTTACAACAGTTCTGGTTTGAACTTCATGGTCATATTGTTTATATACCCATTTTTTGCTAGCAATATTAGGAGAGGATAAAATCTTAATTAATGATTCGTCAATAGGACCATCAACAACTTCCACTAAGTTTTCATCTTTAGCAGGTTCTCTCATTTCCCTATTAAGAGAAGGAGGGTCAGCTAAAAGAATAGTTGGCAAGTCACATAATGTTTGCAATTCCTCATCTGCATCAAAGTCCTTAACGACCATGCGGTTACCTTCAGTTACCTCACCAATTACGGCAGATGGAATTTCATGCTTATCACAAATGGATTGTGCCAATCCAACATCTTTTGGATTAATAACAAAAATCATACGTTCTTGAGATTCTGAAAGCATAATTTCATAAGGAGTCATGCCCTCTTCACGGAGAGGAATAGCTCTTAAGTTTACAATTGCACCATTTTCAGAACTGTCTACAAGTTCAGAGATACAACAGGTCAAACCTCCTCCACCAAGGTCTTTAACTCCAGAACAGTCAATTTTTTCAAGAATTTCAAGGGAAGCTTCAAGCACTCTCTTTTTAGTGAATGGATCTGCAACTTGAACAGCAGGACGGTCTTCAGTTTCAGAATCTGAAGTTAACTCTTCAGACGCAAAGGTTACACCGTGAATTCCGTCTCTTCCTGTGGTTCCTCCCATAAGCAAGAATACATCCCCTACATTTGGAGCGATTCCACGAACGATTTCGTCCTTTTTAACAAGACCTGCACATAAAACATTTACAAGAGGGTTTGTTCTAAAGGATTCATCGAATTCGATTTCACCAGCCACGGTAGGAACTCCTACCCTATTACCATAATCAGAAATTCCCTCTACAACATGTTCAAATAAATATCTGGATTTTTGATCTTCAAGAGGACCAAAACGAAGACTGTCAAGAAGAGCAATAGGCATAGCGCCCATAGAGATAATATCTCTTAGGATTCCTCCAATACCTGTACCAGCTCCACCATAAGGTTCAATAGCGGAAGGGTGGTTATGACTTTCCATACCTACAGCAAGCGCATATTCATCAGTGATGGATACAAGACCTGCATCGTCACCAGGACCTAAAATAATGTTTTCCCCTTCAGTCGGAAACATTCTTAAGATAGGCCTACTGCTTTTATATGAGCAATGTTCTGAAAACATTACGTCTAACATTCCCTCTTCCAATTCATTCATGTCTCTTTCGAGAATTCCTTTAATATATTTTACTTCAGAATCTTCCAAAGTCATTTTAACACCTTAGAATTAAATAAAATTCATATCTATTAAGTTAAAGCTTGGAAATGTTAAACACTTCCAAGTTTCAGTATAATTTAAATCTTGATAAAGAAATAATTTAATGATTAAAGCTTAAACAAAATAATTACTAATGAAAAAACAATAATCACCTAATAATTAAAGCTTAAACAAAATAATTACTTACTGATTAAAGCTTAACAACAGAAATAATCACCTTGTGACCTTCAATTTCCCATTCTTTAGAGTATTCTACAGAAATGTCATCATCTGCATGTTCTTCTGTTCCTTTATCAGTGCAAACTTCACATGCTTTGCCATCAAAGACAATAAGGGATTTTGCTCTTACTTCATCACTTATTAAATCTGATTGCTTTTCAACAAGCTCTTTAAACTCATTATCAGTGTTTACCATAACTCCAACATTAGCTTCAACATCCAAGTCCATGTCTTTTCTCATATCTTGAATTCTTCTAATGAGTTCACGAGCCATACTTTCTGATAAA
>ONYG01000269.1 GCA_900321995.1 uncultured Methanobrevibacter sp.
AAATCCAAAAGTTTCAGTTATTATACCTATTTACAATGTTGAAGATTATTTAGAGGATACATTAAACAATTTATTAAATCAAACTTTCATAAACAATATGGAAGTTATAATGGTTGATGATGGTAGTACAGACAATTCCAGATATATTATTGAAAAATATGCCTTAGACTATGACAATTTTCATGCATTCCATAAGGAAAATGAAGGCCCTTCAGTAGCACGTAATTATGGACTTGATAGGGCTAAAGGAGAATATGTTCATTTTTTAGATGCAGATGACAGCGTAGTGGATAATGGGTATGAAAAATTATATAATATTGCCATTGAAAATGATTCAGATATCGTTACTGCCCCAGTAATTAGATTAAAAAGATATAATATTTTTGATGGAAAGTTCTATAAGAATTCCCTAAAAAAATTCAATCAAAATATTTATTCAACAAAATTCGAAAATTATCCTGAACTCATTTGGGATTTGTTTATAACAAATAAACTGTATAAACGAGAATTCCTAAATAAAAACAATTTGAGACTGATTGAAGTAGATAAAGCTTATTGTGATGATAGCCCTTTTTCTTTAATGACTTATCTTAGAGCAGATAATATCTCAATATCAACTGACATCTTTTATTATTGGAGAGTAAGGCAAAGAGGTGAACTGTCCATTACTCAAAAGCTAGATGAAATACAGACATTTTATGATAGATTATATTCAAATAATTTTTGCTTAAATGAAATAAACAAATTTCAACTACCAGAACAAACATTAAAAGAATTTTATCTAAAACTTTTGAATCATGACTTATATCTACATTTCAACAAATTTTATAAATATGATGAAAAATATCATTTAGATCTTATCCGAAAAACAAAACCGATTTTAGATTGCATTCCAGACGAATATAAGGAAGAAATAAATTCTTTTAAAAGAATAGTTTATAAAATGGTTGAAGATGAAGATACAGAAGGTTTAGTCAATTTCACATGCCTTGAATCAGAATTGAAAGAAAATCCCCATATTCCAAGTAATCTTAATGAAAAGTATCAAAAATATATTGATTTCAATCAGGACATCATCGAAGAAGATTTAATCATTCGAAAAGCAGAAAGTATTTTAGATGGGGACAATCTTATTATTCAATTTAATAAACGACTAAATTTTTTAAAAAATGATTATCCTCATGAAACTGTTGTAAAACTAATTGATGATGAAGAGGAAGGAATCCTATTAAAAGAAGAAGATTCTAAAATATTCATCCCTATCGGTTTAATTAAAAATAAAAACCATATGCGAATTAAAGTTGAATGCATTTTTGATTCATTAAAAAAAGAAACTTATTTGACAAACAGTAGAAGAGAACTTATAAAAGCAGATGGTTTTGATATTGAAATAGGAATTGGAATTAATAATCTCCTATACATTGACATTAGAGAGACAAATGATTTGCTTCTTGAAATTGAAGATATAATATTTGAAGAGAATATTTTCAAATTTAGCGGTATTTCCAATAAGGAAATCACTAATGTTTATATTCAAAATGTTGTAACATTTGAAAAAATCCATTATGATGTTAAAGCGGAACAAGAAGAAGAAAAATATAAAATCAGTTTTTTAATCCCATATGCAGACATTTTGTCATTTAAGGTAAGAAAATGTGAATTAAAAGTTGATGGGGGATTTGAAGATATTAAAATAGATCATAAATTTGAATTCTATATGCAACATAATTTTATTTATATAATAAATATTAGGGACAACCTTTTAATTTCTTCTGATTTTTATAATATCTTTGAAAAATTAAACTCATTAAAAAGCAATGCAGATAATGCAAGAGCCAAAAATAAAAAATATCTTTTGAATTATTCAAAACTTAAGGAAAAAAATACAAAATTAACTGAGAAAAATACTAAATTAAAGGATAAAAATAGCAATTTAAAGGATAAAAATAGTAAATTAACAAAAGAAAATGCTGAATTAAAAGAAACAGTCAATAGCTATAAAAATAGAAAAATTGTTAAATTTGTCGATAAAATAAAAGGTCTGAAATAGCTTTAATAAAAATTAAAACTATTATTAAAAAAT
>ONYG01000268.1 GCA_900321995.1 uncultured Methanobrevibacter sp.
ATTCAGTATAGAATTAATGTATTTTATTAATATAATTTTCATCATATATAAACTGTTGCATTAACAACAATTGTATGTGCAACAATTAATAATGATCATAATTAAGATTTCATTTAACAACAATTGTATGTGCAACATTTACATATGCATTTAATCTAACCAAAATTTATTGCTTTATGATTTTAAATTTTAACAATTGGCCATAGGTTTAAAATTTTGAATAATGTTCATAATATTTTTCTTTTGAATAGTGTGTATTTTTTTAATTTTACAAATGATACTTTTTATTCAAATTTTCATTAAATTTTTAAACATTGTTTATTTGTTACGGTGAATTTTTTACATTTTTAATAATAAACTTTAAATACTTAATTAGATTATATATTATTTTTAAGATTTTAAAAAAGATAAGCTTAAAAATAAAAATATATTGTTTATTTGAAAATCAATTAAAAAATAAGTAAATCCTATAGAATTAACATTTATTTAGTTTTATAATTTTCTTTTTAGGATATCTTTATATTTAAATGAGGTATTATTTTTTTGTGAGGCATGTTTTTTTTTAATATCTAGCAGAAATAACTTATCAAGAAGCTTATAATTATTATTTATGCACTAAAAATAAAGAAAGGGATAAAGTAATTCAGAATTATAATGATATTATGAGTAGTAAATTTAAGAAAAATTTTAATAAAAATAAGGATTTTAAAGTTCTTATGGGTCCTGAAGGTAATGAAACTCTTATATTATATCAAATCACAAAATTATCTCTAAAATATTTGAAAAAAGGGACTTATCTGATTAATAATGGTCATAGATTATTGGGTGTTGCAAATATATGTGGGGGAATTAATTTTATCCAATTAGAAGTTTCTTATTTACTAATAAAATTGTTTCCAAAGGATTTTCTTAAAACTAATAGGGGATGATCATATATATAAAAAATTAAAAATAAAAAACTATTTCAGAAAAGTCCAAAAGTATATTGTTTCTAAGGATTATGAATCTTCCTTGTTTTATATTGAAAAAATCTTGTCTTTGGATGATGCAAATTTAAAGGCATTGTATAAAAAGGCTTATATATTTTATTTAATGAAGTCTTATGATGAGTCTATTAATATTTTAGAGTATCTTAATAAGTTAATAGTTTCTGATGAAGTTCTGTTATTAGCAGCCAGAGTAAGTTTACTCTTGGGAGATTATGAGAATGGCATGAATTATTATGAATTATCATTAGATAGGGATATTTTTAATTATGAGAATTATACTAATGAAATAATCTTTTTTGGAGAGGAGAAATGGAAATATGTTTCTCAAGATTATTTAAAATTTTATAGATATTCTATTGATTTGTGTGATTTGCTTTTGGAAAAATATGATGATGTTGATACTAAATTATGGAAATCTTATATGTTTTATCTATTAAATGATTATGAGGAGTCATTAAAACTTTCAGACAATATATTCCCTTTAATTTCAGATAATCTATTGGTTTATTTTCTTAAGGCAGAAAATTTATTGAAGTTAAAACGATATGAAGAATCTGTCAAATTTTCTGAGAAAGGTTTAGATTTGGATTCGAGTAATATATTATTAATTCAAACTAAGGCAAAGGTGCTTTATTTTTTGAAGGAATATGAAGAATCATTATATTGTTTTAATAAAGTTAACGGCATTGGGGAAAATGATGAGGCATATCTTTTCATTGCAAAGGTAAATATGGCATGTGATGATTGGCATAAAGCTTTATGGAATATCGATAAATCTATTTGTGGATGGAAGGAGTTTTATGATAATCTTAAAAAAGAGTATTCTGAAATTTATTATCGTGCTAACTATTTTGACTTATTTTGGCATAAGTCATTAATCCTCTTTAAGTTAGAAAGATTTGATGATGCTAATGATATTATTGACTGTCTGATTGAAAAGGAGGAGTCCGCTAAAAACTATTGTCTAAAAGCTAAGATCCTTTATGAAATGGGAGATTATGAAAATGCTTTAATGTTTGTTAATAAGGCTTTAGACTTAAAGCCTGACTGTAGAGATGCAATCCAACTAAAAGAAAACTTAATTAACTCAAGCTAAAATTTATATTTCATATAATATTTTCATACTATTTTCAGGATATGTTTTGGATGCTGAACCGATTAATGACAGGGGAGTTAAGGTTAGTCTAGCTCAGATGAAAAGTGTTGTTGGCACTTTTGTCTTTATTATTCCTCCTGCTTATTACATCGCTACTGTAGTTGTAATTGGTGTTGGAGCATTAGCCCTATCTTGGCAAAATAATCATCATTATAAAAGTCCTAAGAAAAGCATTC
>ONYG01000267.1 GCA_900321995.1 uncultured Methanobrevibacter sp.
GTCTTAATGTCTCCGTGTTTTGTTTTTAAAACACCTACACGCCCTCTCATATCTTTAGCCTTAATTTCAAACATGATTTTAATTCCTGATAAATAATAAATGTAATATTAATAAAAATAATAAATCTAATCTAATAAAATAATGAATCCGATCTATAAAATAATGAATTCAATGAAATTTTCATGAAAAATCCAATGAATTTTTCTAAAAAAATAGAAATTAATTTTTTAAATAGATTTACTTATTTAATATTTATTTTAAAAGTTTAAAAAGTTTATTAATTTATAAAAAAGAATTAGAAATAGAATTTTTTTAAAATAGAAAAAAAGTTAAAATAAAATTTTATAAAAAAGAAAAATAGTTAAAATTAAATTATTTAAAAAAAAAGAAAAAAAGTTAAAATTAAATTATTTAAAAAAAAAGAAAAAAAGTTAAAATTAAATTATTTAAAAAAAAGAAAAAGAAAAAATAAAAAACTAATTACTAAACTTTCTATTTAATAATTAATTTAACAGACTTAGAAACTGCCTTATAAGTATCATCACCTGCATATTTTACAGTAAAGCTATAAGTCTTTTTCACAGACAAACTTACATTTACCTTAGCGATTCCATTTGAATCGGTTTTAGCAGCGTATGTTTTTCCATTTACTGTAAAGCTTAGCTGCTTATTTACAAGAGGATTGCCTCTTGATGTCTTAAGGCTAGCAGTGATTGTTTTTGTCTTTGCAGAAGATTTATAAGACAGATTTGATGTAGCCAATTTAGGAGTTTGTTTATTTACAGTGATTTTAGCAACTGTAAAGTTTGCATAATACTCATCATCACTTAAGAAACATATAGCAAAGGTATATGTAGTGGAACGAGCAAGATTTATCTGCAAGCTTGCCTTACCATTTTCATCTGTAGTCTTATTATAAATCTTACCATTAAAACCAAACTTGATAGGCTTATATGCTAAAGTCCTGCCAGCAAAATCCTTTAAGGTAACATTGAAATATTCCCCTTTTCTTCCATCAAGAATATAATTTATACTGGTGGTGGTCATATTCTCACATTCAATCACAGTGCTCATTCTTTTAAATGAGATCTTGAAATCCAAGATTTTAGCTCCAGTAAGCAGACTATAAACATGTACAGTATCACTAGCCCTTACTTTAGGAATATACTGAATCGGGTTTATAGGGTAAACTGTAAGATTATAAGAACTGAATGTATTTTCAGTAACATCATTGTTTATTCTATAAATATAATTAGGCATTCTAACAAAATATCCTTCAGAACTTTTATAGACAAGATTATCTACATAAACCGGATATAAGTTTGCATAAGCCAAATCATAATTAGTTTCAAGATTTACCCAAGTTTTTGCTCCTTGATTAGTCTCACCATCAAAAATTAATCCTTCCTCTTTAATTTCATCAGCTGAAATGTAATTTTTCCCATAAAAATTATTTTTCAGATAAAAATTATCTCCATAATATACATCAGCGGTTTCTGCATTATTATTTTCAAAAATGCAACATTCTACATAAGATAAATATTTATAACTGTGAATTGCTCCTCCATCTTTGGCAGAGTTATTTACAAAAATTGAATTGTTTACAGCATTTCCAGAGCCAGTAAAGCAAATAGCTCCACCTTTTGTTCCTGCAGTGTTATTTATGAAAGTATTATTTTCCAAAAAGCCGTTAGATCCGCACCATGAAACAGCTCCGCCTAATGTGTCGACTTTATTATTGATAAAGGTAGAATTTATTAGTTTATTTCCATTGAAACAAGCCGCAAAAGCACCTCCTTTATCATTAGCAAAATTATCCTCAAATAAATTATTGGAAAATACACAATTTGACTGTCCGCAGTAGATAGCGCCAGATTCATTAGCAGAATTATTTATGAAAACGCAACCATTAACAATTGAATTAGAATCTCCAGATAAAAATATGGCTCCCCCCATATATCCAGAATTATTAATGAAAGTGCAGTTTTCAATATCAATTGTGCGGGAAGTTCTAATAGCAGCACCATAACCTTTTTCAAAAGCTTTATTATTTATTAATGAACAATTTTCTATAGTTCCATTATCTCCTGCCCAAGAAATTGCTCCCTTATCGTTTAAAGCAACCGCCCCATCTGCAGTAATTCCATTCCTTAAAGTTAAGCCTTTTAGAATTACATTATCTCCAGAAATGAAAAATATTTGGGAACTTAAATTCCCATCCAAAATAGCTCCAGATTTTGACTGGATAGTAATGGTTTTATTAAGATTTATGCGTTCACCAGAACCATAAAATGTACCCTTAAGTTCAATTACATCATTTTCACTTGCATTATCAATAGCTGATTGGATATCCTCAAAACTATTTCCATTTACAGAAATGCTTGAAGAAATCTTATCTTTATCTTTCTTTAAATCCCAATTATCATTAGATTTAAAATCATTAGAAGTGTCAATATAATTATCAGCATCAATATCCATTGAAATGGCATTTTCAGCAATAGAACCCTCTTCATCAAGCTCTACAGCAGAAACAGATGATATAGATAATAATA
>ONYG01000264.1 GCA_900321995.1 uncultured Methanobrevibacter sp.
CTAAGAAAATATAAAATAATAATTTATAATCCCTAATAGAATAACCTAAGAAATAATATAAAAATTAATTAAAAAACTATTTTAACTCTAATTCTATACCAATTTCTCCCATAAGCTCAATGAAATTAGGGAATGATACATCAAAGCATTCACCGTTTTCCACTTCAACATCATGCTTTAGACCAAGCAATGAAAATGCCATAGCTAACCTATGATCATTATGGGACTCAACCACACCATCTGAAATGGTATTTCCATAAATAGTCATTCCATCCTCAAATTCTTCCAACTTGCACCCTAATTTTTCAAGTTCACGGCAAGTAGTGTCTATCCTATCAGTTTCCTTTAATCTGCCATGTTTGACTCCAGTTATAGTGGTTTTGCCTTCGGCAAGAGCTGCTAAAACAGCTACAGTAAGCAATAAATCTGGAGCATTAGATAAATTAATGTCGATTCCTTTTAAATTGCCATCAGAACGGATAGTGACATAATCATCAAATGAAATAACATCTGCACCCATTTTAGTTAAGATATCTAAAATTAATTTATCCCCTTGTTTTGAGTCACTGAAGAGGTTTTCTACTTTAAGCTCTCCACCAGCAATAGCAACAGCCGCAAGCAAATAAGATGCAGAGGAATAGTCCCCCTCCACAATATAGTCACAAGCCTTGTAACTTTGCGGTTTAACATTAAACTTAATTCCTAAACAGTCAGTGAATTCCTTTTTACAGGTTTCATGGAATTGGTATTTCTCTTCATTTATGTAAATCCCAAATTTCTCTAAAATGGAAATGGTCATATCAACATATGGTTTAGATACAAATTCAGGGTAAACTTCAAGTTCCACACCTTTGTCAGATAGCGGTGCTGAAATAAGAATTGAAGATATGAATTGAGAGCTAATGCTTCCTAAAATATCAGTTTCACCACCCTCAAATCCAGGATATACCTTAAGAGGTGCCTTATTATTATCATTTAAAGATTCTACCTTAACACCTAATGATTTTAAAGCATCTAAAAGAGCACCCATAGGCCTTGTTTTTAAGGAATCATCACCTGTAAAAATAACCTCATTATCAGATAATGCTGCAACGCTTGTCATGATTCTAAGAGTGGTTCCAGAGTTTGCCAAGTCAATCATATCAGAGGAAGGGTCTTTAGAATTATTGTGCAATTTTCCGCCAGTCCCCTCAATTTCTAAATATTCAATTGTTTCGCTTTTATCCCCTTTCAGTATAATCTCTTTTTTCCTATCTATTTTTGCACCAAGAGTTTCACATGCACGAATAGAAGAGAGAACATCTTCAGAGTATAATACATCAAAGAGTTTTGATTTGCCTCTAGCAAGAGATGCCAGTATGACTGCCCTATGACTATAACTTTTTGAAGGAGGAGCCTTAACTGTTCCTTTAATTTCAGAATAATTTTTTATTTTAAGATTCATTTATTACAATCCCATAGATAATTTAAAAATATTAATCTTATATTATAATTCTTAATTAATATTTATTAAAAATTAATAATAAACTTATCTAAAACTTGAGTAAAATACTAAATTAAAAAGAAATAAAAAAATAAAAATTCTTAAAAAAAAGTAAAAAGTAAAAAAAGTAAAAACTAAAAAAAAGCAAAAAATAATTTTAAAAAAAAGAGCTAAAAAAATAAAAAAAATAAAAAAAAATAAAACAAAAATAATAAAAAAAGGCAATGAAAATGCCTAAAACTCAATCATATACTTTAAGACAGTGAATATTCCTAAAACCAGACTAATCACGAATCCAAAAAATCCAAGTAAAGGCATGTCATAAAACATAGGCCCCTTATTGATAGTCATTACAAGGGAAGAACCTATTAAAAGAGCTGCAATAATCAAAGCAAGAGAAATTTGATTGGTTAATTCACTAATCTGCTTAATCTCTAAGGAGATAACCAAATCACCTTCCTCAAACTTATAAAATATTTTTGAAATTAATCTTGGAAGAGATTTTAATAAATGCTCAAAGGCAAAAATGCTGTTTTTAGTATTTTTAGCAATTTTTTTAGGATTATACCTCTGTATCATAAGTCTTTTAGCAATAGGCTTAAGCAATGCTACAACATCTATAGTTGGATCAAGATGCTGTCCAATATTCTCAACCATGGAAATGCCTCTTGCCATTAAGACCAAGTCATTAGGAAGCTTAACCTTATATCTTTGCATAAGTGTGAGCAAATCGTCGATTACCCCTTCGAAACGATTTAATTCAACACCATAATATTTAGAGAACAAGTCATTCAAATCTCTTTTTAAAACTTTAATGTCTACATTCTCATTTAGAATATCCATATAGATTAACTGGTTAATCAAAGCATCAATATCCCTATCTGAGAAATAAATCATCAACTCTGCAAGATTGATTTTAAAATCCTCATCGAGAATTCCCATCATTCCAACATCAATATAAACAACTGTATTATCCTCAGAGATAATTATATTGCTTGGATGAGGGTCTGCATGGAAAAATCCATCTTCAAAAATTTGCTTAAAGTAAGAGCGGACAATCCTATCTGCAATGAGAACCTTATTATATTTTGAATCATCACTATCTATCACCAAAGCTAGTTTCTCACCTTCAATATATTCCATAGTGAGAACTTTCCCAGTGGAATATTCAGGATAGACCTTAGGAACTTTTATCCTATCATTATACTTAAAATTATCAGATAAATGTCTTAAATTCATTAATTCATTATCATAATCCATTTCCTTATGGATAGTCTTATCAAACTCTTCCACCATTCCTGGAAGATTATAGGTATCTAATTTAGAATTGAACCTATTGGATTCAATTGCAATGAATTTCATAATGGTCAAATCAGTTTCAATAGTACTTCCAATATCTTTTTTCTGTACTTTTACAGCTAATTTTTCACCACTCGCTAATTTGGCTTCATGAACTTGACCAATAGATGCGGTAGCCATAGGCTCTTTTGAAAAATCTTCAAACAATTCACCTATATCCTTACCAAGTTCCTCTTCAATTATTTCCTTAACTTCATCATAACTTATGCTAGGATTATCATCCTGTAATTTGGAAAGCTCTTTGGATATCTTTTCACCCACAATATCTGGCCTTGTACTTAATAGCTGTCCAAACTTAATGAAGGTTGTTCCAAGCTCTTGGAGCATTAGTCTTAATTTCTCTGGGAAATCATCTTCTAACAATGCTTTATTATCATCATCACTTTTAAATGGATTAAGATGGTTTCTGGTAGTTTTACCTAATATCTTGTCAAAACCATATTTTCTAAAAATCCTCACAATCTCATCAAAACGTGTTAATGTCCTTTTTTTCATAATGATCCCTCGCAATAAAGCATATGATAGCAATATTCAAAGCCAAATATAAACTAAGAGCTTTAAAAACAATATTCAAAGCCA
>ONYG01000262.1 GCA_900321995.1 uncultured Methanobrevibacter sp.
AGATGCTCATTCTAAGACATTAGGTATAGATAGCATAGTTGATTCAGACTTTGGTATGATGATACGTTCAGTAATTGAATGGGAGCTAGAAGAAAATTAATGTTTATTTGATTATCTATCATTTTAATTAATCGTTATTTTAATTTAAATTATAGAATAATTTTTTCTAAAAATAGTTTAATATATTAAACTTAAAAACAATCTAATTTCAAATTGTAACTTATTAGATTAAACTTTAATAAAGGATTTAATTCAAATTTTGTAGGTAATTTTATGATTACAATTATTGATTATAAAAGTGGAAATCTTAGAAGCATTTCTAATAGCTTTAAAAAGATAGGCTCAAAGGCAATTATTACTGATGATCCTGCTGAAATAGCAAATGCAAAACATCTTGTTCTTCCAGGTGTAGGTGCTTTTGGGACTGCTATGGAAAACATTGAACCGTATAAGGATGTTATTTTTGAGCATATCGATGATGGAAAGCCATTTTTAGGTATCTGTTTAGGACTTCAGGTTCTTTTATCTTCAAGTGAAGAATCTCCCGGTGTAAAAGGACTCGATATCTTCAAAGGACATGTTGCAAAGATTCCTGAAGGTAGAAAAATACCTCATATGGGTTGGAATCAAATCAGACAAACAAAGAATTGTCCTATTTTAGATGGAGTAGATGGCAAGGACTTTTACTTTGTACATTCTTATCATGCAGTCCTTGATGATACTGAAAATCTATCTGCAACAGCGGATTATGGATTTGATGTAACTGCTGCAGTTTCAAAGGATAATGTATTTGCAACACAGTTCCACCCAGAAAAAAGTGGAGAGCCAGGTTTGAAAATACTTAAGAACTTTGTAAGTTTAGAATAATTTTTTTATTCTATTTCTTTTTTTATTTGCTTATCTTCTTTTAAATTTTTAATATCTTTTTTTTCTTTATATTTCCTAAGCTGTGACATATTTTAGAAATAATAGGTTTAGTTTTTTCCTTAAAATCAAAAGTTCAGTTTTTTCCTTTTTATCAAATCCTTTTATTTATTTAGAAAATTATTTAAATAACCATGTACATAATAAGTTTGGGGGAGATATCATGGGAAAATTTAAACTTATTTTTATTATGATTGTAGCTCTTGTTTTTGTATGCGGAATTATTATGGTAGTGGAGGCTCCTACTTCTTTTGATGATTCAATGACTCTAATACCTGTTTCTGATTCTGGAAATCTAAATCAGTCCGATTGTGAAAATGGTAGTTGCTTAGTAGATTCTAATGATACTCATGCAGACTCTATTAAAAAATCCAGTTCTAAAGAAAAAGACAATGCGGATAAAAAGATGAAAGAGAAAGACAGTGTAGATAAAAAGATGAATTATGATTCCAAATATTATGATAGATCTTTCATTAATGGATTGTATTTCTGCAATGATTTGGATAAGGCATTCAAGGATGCTAAGGCACACCATAGGAATGTAATGATCATATTTGATGGAGCTGCATGTATCTATTGTGAGTATCTCAAGGAAGACACCTTAACAGATGCTAGTGTTCAAAAGGAAATAAATGATAATTATATTATATTGATTACAGATACAAGTGAAAGTCCAGAGCTTTCATCTCAATTAAATATTCATGGAACTCCTACAACAGTCGTTTTTGATGAAAATGCTAGGGAATTAGGTAGAATTGATGGTTTTGAACCTCCAGAGGAATATTTGCCTCATTTGAAAGATATCAGTAATTAATATTTGATTGAAGGGAGATTTTAAAATGGGGATAATGCCGATTATTTCATTTTTCACAGGGGTGGCTTCAATATTGTCTCCTTGCATCATACCTACCATACCAATAATTGTAGGCTTTAGTTTAAAGACCAAATCAAAAGCAGAGATATTGTCTTTTATATTAGGTCTATTCAGCATTTTCACAATAATCATATTCATGACTGGATTCTTTACAGCTATGCTCTATAGGTACATCATATATGTAAGGCTCATTGCTGCAGTTCTATTATTGATTATAGGAATATTGATGTTTTTTGATTATAATCTGTCATTTAAATCAATCAGTGCCAAATCAGGTGGTGGAGTTCTTAATTCATTTGCTTTAGGATTTTTTACATCAATCGCTTGGGCAGATTGCTATAGCGCTTATCTCATTTCACTTATAACATTGCTTGTAAGTTCAAACAGTCCATTATATGCAGTTGGAAACATAATTATCTATGTGCTGGGATTTGCATTGACTTTGCTTGTCTTATGTTTGGCAATTTCAAAAATAGATTTGGAGAAATTGATTTCCAAGGCAAGTTATGTTCCAAAAGTATTTTCTGTATTGATTATTATTGGTGCTATTTACTTGTTTTATACTTCAATTTTAGTTTTTATATAAATTAGTTTTCTTCTCTTTTTTCTTTTTTTAATTTTAAATTTCACTTCCAAATTTTAAAAATCAAATATTATATACTGAATAAAACAAATATAATTACATATTGATTATAAAATTATTAAATTTTTTATTATCATTTTTAATAATTTAAATAATTTTAATATAATTTTAAGATTTTTAAGTGGAGATTGAAATGATTTACTCAAAAGAAATTGAAAATATGTGTCCTGTTCATAAGGGAGCAGACCAT
>ONYG01000258.1 GCA_900321995.1 uncultured Methanobrevibacter sp.
AAAAACCTCCAATTATACAAATAATTATAAAAATTACTTAATTAGATTTATAAAATCCAATAATATATTAAACAACATCTTATTTAAGTTTATTGTAAAAATACAAGTTTTTAATTGATTTTAGAATAAAATAAGTGTAATAATAATTAAAAAATGGAAAATAAGAGAAATGATTAAAAATTAAGAAAATTAAAAACTTAAAAATAGATAAAATAAGAAAAACATGTAAAATAAGAAAAAAAGATAAAATAAGAAAAATATGTAAAAAGATAAAGTAAGATTTTCACTGAAAAGTGAAATAATTTTGGTCAAGGTTTTTGACCTGAGGTCAAAAAGCTTGGATTATCTTACTCTTAAAGCGTATTCGCCAGATTTTTTAATTCCTAATTCACGAGCAACTTCTGACTCATCAGGATTAGTAATTATTAAAAGCCCGCTCCAGTTAGAAGAAGTAGGGTTTTTACATTCTGGACATTGTTCCTTTTCAGTTAATAAACTGCAATGAGTACAAGCTTTCAATACCATTATTCTTCCACCTTAGCCATAGCTTTATTTTCCTTTGCCTTATTCTTTTCAGCTTCAATCCATTCAAATTTACCTAAGTTAGGTTGTCTCATTGTAAGACCAATCTTAGATTCCTTAGTGGATTTGCCTTTAAGACTTAAAGTAACAATTCTTGCTCTGATCTTATCTCCTTCAGTTAAGATCTTTTTGGATTCATTACCAATGAGTGCAGAATTCTTAGGATCATAATTAATGTAATCATCAGTTACTTGTGATACATGTACAAGACCTTCCATTGGACCAATCTTTACAAAAGCTCCAAATTCAGTAATGTCATTAACTTCTCCTTCAACAATTTCCTGTTGTTCCGGCTTGAAGAAAATTGCATTGAATACAACATTATGGTAAGCAGCACCATCACCCATAATGAGCACTCCTTCACCGATTTCCACAATATTGAATGCACCAACCATTAAACCTAAATCTTTATCAAGTTGACCTATGTACTCTTCATTTAAAGTTTCAATAGCTACATCCTCAAGAGGATCATCAAATCTGTAAGGTGGAATTCTTACAGTTCCCTCAATAGTTGTCATGTAATACAAAATAATCCCTCGTTTATGAAATTAAATATAATAAATTTATAATAAAGCTAATTTTTATGCTTTTTATAAATTTAAATTTTATAAATTTGTAATGAATAATTTTTAATAAATCTTATAAATTTTAATAAATTTAAGTAAATTATGAATATCAATTAAAAATATAATAATGAAACTATTTAAAGTTAATTAAAATATATCATTAACCATTAAACCAGATAACCTTCAACTGCCAGATATTTCTTTTGTCTTAGAATAACTAAAGCAATTCCTTTTTTCTTGGCTTTTTTTCTTAAATTAGCATCATTTGTTGCCAATACATTGGATATTCTAATTAATGCATCATCCACTGATTCGCCATCATTTAAAGGAATGTCTCTAATTTCAATTTCACCAGATTGGGCAATTTTCAAACCTAAGCCTGCAGCTAATCTAACTTTGCCCTTACTGTTATTCTTTAAACCCTTAAGCTCATTTATAACAAATCTTGTAGTGACCAATTGATAATTAGGCAAGATTCTTTTAAATTCCTCTAGAATATCCACATTGAATTGAAAAGGAATCATGAAAAAGTTAGTATCAATAAATACTTCTCTTTTATCTCCAGATTCCATGTTATCACTGACTAAATTTTAAAATGAAATTCAATAATTCAAAAATGTTAAACTTATTGAATAATACCAAATCCAATTAATCTCCAACGTGCACCTACTCTACGGGATAAAGCAACCCTATCCCCTTTATCTGCACAGACAGGTAATTTTAATGCTACGCTGACATTTTTCTTAACCTTAGTAACCACACCAATAGTTGTGGTGGTACCACAGTTAATCATTAAAGGTTCTTTAATTTTAATTGGATCCACTTTTCTTTCATCTTTAGTTCCTACAACACGTTCCAATAGCTCAGTTTTCATATCAAAGCTATGCAATACT
>ONYG01000256.1 GCA_900321995.1 uncultured Methanobrevibacter sp.
CCAAAATTAAAGGAATATTGGCTTAAAAAAGCAGTTCTTCCAACATATGGAAACGATCCAAGCAAATATCTTGCAATTGAATCCAATAAGGATACAAGAGAAATGTATGCAAAATTTGGCATAGAAGCAAGACCAAAAACTGATTTTATCTAATTTTCAAAAAAATACATTTTTTTAGAAAAATGTAATAATTGATTAGAATTATTATTTATTAATAATTCTAATAAAAAATTAATATTTTTGTTTATAAACACTATTTTTTATTTTATATCAAAATTAAATAAATAATTATCCTTTTTTTAAAAAAATAAACTTTTTTAGAAAAAATAACTATTTTAAAAAAATCAAAAAAGCAAATTTGTAATATAAAAATCGAAAGATTTATATACTAATTATTACAGAGTATAAATTACATCATAAAACACACCAAAAATAAGGGGAATAAAAAACCATACATCACTATAAAAATTTCCCTTATTAATCAATTAAACACTGCCTTTTTTATAGGCAGACTATTTTTGGTCAGTGATTATGATCCATATTTATTTGAAAATAATCGGAGCGTGAGTTTATGGCAAAACTATTTAGCCTTAAATTAAACAACAAAGACATAATCTATGATGATAAAGTGAAAAAGACTTACGGTGGACAAGGGGTTGTTCGTCTTAACGATAAATTCCTTGGAAAAAGAGCATATGTAGTCTTTCCAATGAATCGTGAAGATACAGAGGATGGAATCATCGTTGATATTGATGAAATACTCAGCAAAGGCATTCGTCCAAATAACGATCACACAAGCAAAGTAATATTCAGCAAAGACTATGTTGGCCGCAAATGCATTATTGTTTTGCAGGAAGATTAATTCAACTTATGAAACATATGAAGGGGGTAAGATATGTCATATATAAAAGAAATTAAACAGGAAATAGTTAATTACCTTTGTGGAAAAGAAGGTTTAAAGGATGAATTCATTGATTTGCTTAAATCAGGTGGCTTAAGTGAAAAAGATGGATATGAAATTAAGGAAAACCTTTTGAACGAAATTGATTCAACCAAGGATTTGAATCTTGTATTTTATACTTCTCTTGAAGATAAAAATTTCCCAATGAGTAAATTGAACGAATATACAAAGAATGAAGAATACAGAAAATTAGTTAGAAAACAATACCCTAAATCAATTGATGAAGCAGTGGATATGCTAATTGAAGAATTGGATAAGGAGAGTATTGTTAATACTAAAAATCTTGAGAAAGAGTATTTTAGAAATATAGTGCACTTTGGACTTGGACTGTATGTTCGAAACCATTTTGGTATAAATAATGGTGAAGCTGCAGAATTAGTATCAGACATTGGAAGGAATAGTGAAGATTTTATTTTTTTATCTGATGATTATTCAGGTGTTTTAATGGATAAACTCTGGGAAAGGGTTCAAGAGGACTATGATGAAATAATTCAAAGTAAGGAATAATCCAAATCAATCTTTAAACATTTTTTTAAACTAATAAGCAATAAAATCGGGGGTGATATTATGCAAGTTGGGGATTATGCTGTTTTGCCAACATGCATTAGAGATGAGAATTGCTTAATAAATTTCCTTAAAAGGAATAGCTTCAAATATGAAAAACAATTTGAAAATGACCCATTGGATAGAGGATATCTGATTGTCATTAATGTCATTCATCGAATTTACTTCAGAATAGACAAATATTATTTGCCATCCGCGCAAAAGCTTTCTGAAAAAGAGTTTTTAGATAAAATAAATTATGACAAATACTCTACACATAAAAAATTATATTCAAATAATGATGAATTGATTTATGAAGGATACACCACTCTTGAGAAGCCTTATGGGCTTGGAGTGGCTTACTATTCAAATGGCAATAAGTATAGAGAAGGAGTATTTGGTAGAAAAGGATTGCTTGAAGGAAAGGAATTCTATTCAAATGGACAGCTTAAATTTGAGGGAACTCTAATTGCAAACAGTGGCTATGGACCTAATTTTCCTAATATGGGCAATTTATATAATGAAGACGGAAAATTGATCTTTTCAGGAAAATTTGAATGGAAAAAAGGTGGAGTTGGATGGCCTATGATGAAGTATCCAAGGTATAGGTTTGAAGAGGAAGATAGGCCTGAAATCCAATATCTTTAATTTCCTTTGCAATTGGAAAAAACTAATAATTAAAACAAATATAAATAGATATATAAAAGTAGGAGTGATATGATGCATGATTTAACAGATATTCAAAAAACCTTTGATGAACTGTTTTTAAGCAGATTTAATGAGGAAATCTTCATAAGAAATGACATTCATGAAGATGAGGAATTGATAAGGGAAGAATTATTTGAAATTAGGGAAGTTATCAGCATTCCTTTTGGA
>ONYG01000255.1 GCA_900321995.1 uncultured Methanobrevibacter sp.
CCTCCTTTTTTTGTAGTATTTTCATTTTCTACATTATTTGTGGTAATTTTACTCACAGTACTAAAACCATCTTCCAATGAAGCTAATAAATCTAATAATAAATTTGTATCTAAATAAATAGGTATTTTCAATTCTAAATTATTATTCAACGTATTCACCTATAATATATTTATATTTAATAAATATTCAAATTAATCCAAGAGCATTTGAAAAATAATTCAAAATAATTATTTTTTCTTACCTTAAACAACCAATAGGAATAACCTTAATATTCTCCACATCAGTATAAGCCAACTTTCCCCCTGTAATTATGGCCATAAAACTAGGAGACCTAATATCAGGATTTCCCTCTTTCTTTTTCTCAATATAATCTCTTAATTTCAATAGATTATTAATTCCTTTTTCTATTCCATTGTAGCCTAACTTAAACTCAATCAGTCCATAATCACCATTCGCTAGCTGCAGTATGCAATCAACTTCACAATTGTCACTATTAAAATAAAAGACCTCTCCAAGTTCTTTATTTGTATAAACCTTTAAGTCACGAATGCATAAGTTTTCAAAGACAAAGCCAAAAGTCTTCAAGTCATTTTCAAAATATTCGGGATTTACCCTTAGGGATGCCACTGCAAGAGAAGGATCGAAAAATTCTTTTTTACTTCGTTTATTGATTGGAACATTTGATCTTATATTAGGAGACCATGCAGGAATGTCCTCTATAACAAACAATCTTTTTAAAACATTAAGATAGTCATAAAAAGTGGTCTTACCTAATTTTCCAACTTCAGTATTGATATCCTTTACCATTTTTTCCTTGCTGGCTAAGGTGGACACATTTCTTGCATAAGACCTTAAAATGTTTCTTACTTTAGTAGGATCCCTACCTACATTATCAATAGCTGATACGTCAGTATGACAAATATGATCTATATAAGACCTAGCAACAAATAACTGAGCTTTTTTCGATTTTTTCTTTAGGCTTGCAGGCCATCCTCCACGACAAGCTGCAAAAATCAAATCTTCCA
The DNA here is from genome assembly GCA_900321995.1 of uncultured Methanobrevibacter sp. GTDB lineage: Archaea > Methanobacteriota > Methanobacteria > Methanobacteriales > Methanobacteriaceae > Methanobrevibacter. Next base: position 1,026 of record ONYG01000255.1, read on the forward strand.
TAGATAAATCTGATCTAATACCGTCTATATCTAAATCAGGATTTTTAAACAAGTCTAAAATAGAAATTTTTCCATTTGATTCACCACTTTCGTAAAGACTCATAGGACGCATTAAAACCCTATGTATACGTCCAGTTCCAGTGTGACTTATTTGACTATAATCAACAACAGTTGAACCTGTCAATATATACAATCCCTCTTCATTACGTTCATCAACGCTATTTCTAACTGCATCCCACAATTTAGGAGCTAATTGCCATTCATCAATTAAAAGAGGATTTTCACCTTCGAGGAGTCTTTTTGCGTCAATATTGCTCCACCTAATATAATTTTCAGACAACTCTGAATCTTGTAACTTTAAAACGCTTTTTGAATGTTGCATGCCAGTGGTAGTTTTACCACACCATTTAGGGCCTTCTAAAAGTACTGCACCTACCATCTCAAGATATTCTTCCAATTCATCATCTATTATTCTAGGTAAATATTCAAATGCCATAAAACTGCCTCCATATATTGATTCATGAATTAATTGATTTGATATTTTTGATTAAAAAAATACTAAAAAATTTAAACTAATATAATGCTTTTAATTAAGTTTTAAAGAATTTTAAATAAAAAAATTCTCTTTATTATTATATTTCACCGAACTACTTTATAAACTTTTACCGAACTACTTTACAAAAAATCACCGAACTACTTTTAACAATTGCACCGAACTACTTTACAAAAAACCACCGAACTACTTATAACATTATAAACCTAATAATAATTATAAAATAAGCAAAAATAGTTTTTTTAAAAAAAGAAAATTAAAAATAATAAAAAATAATTCAAAATCTACTTAATCCGCTCTCCGGTTTTAAACCATTCTTCAGTCTTAGCCGGAAGCACAGTAAATAGAATTGAAGAGGCAATCAATATCACACCTAATATAGCGAACACCATAATATACTCCATAGAGTCTACAGCCAATATATCAATCATTCCGCCTACCCAAATCACAATGAGGAGTATTGGAATAATATACTTAACCATAAACAACCATACCTTGCCTATCTTAATTGACCCGCTTCTATCATTAAGAAAATCAATCAGCCTATCTGCCTTAAATACCCAAGCAAATATTATGCACTCTACAAATACAGACAATATAACCACAATATTATTTACA
>ONYG01000254.1 GCA_900321995.1 uncultured Methanobrevibacter sp.
TATAACAAATAAAAAAGCAATGACTATAAGGAAATTATGGAAAACACCTTTAAAAAAAGGAGATAGGCTTCACTGTTACTGGAACCTCGCTTCAAAAGAAAAAAAGAAAATCTTTGAAGCAGAAGTGACAGATGTGGAAACAATTACTTTTAAAGAGCTTAAAGACAATGATGAGCTCGCACGTGAAGAGGGATACGAAGATTCCAAGGAAATGGTAAAGGAATTTAAAAAAATGTATCCAAACAGAATCTCCAATGATGACCTATTTCAAATAATCCATTTTGAAAAGTTAGACATCAATAAATGGAAAGGGGAAAAGATAGATCAAAAAGAAATGATCACTCAAAGGGCAGATATCCTATTTGATAGTGGAAAATATGACAAATCAGTTTTATGTTATAATGCTGCCTTAAAAATCGACCCTGATGACGTTTATCTTTTAAATAAAAAAGGAGACAACTTAGGAAGACTTGATCGTTTCGAAGAATCCATTGAATGTTATGATAAGGCTTTAAAAATAGAAAGCGATAATGAATACATTTGGAATAATAAGGCAATAGCTATGCTAAACTCAGGCAATATTGAGGAAGCGTTGATTGCAAGTGATAGCGCTTTAAAGGCAAACCCTAATAATCCTGTGGTATTATATTGGAGAGGATTTATTTTAGAAATATTATCCGAGTTTGACAAGGCTTTAGAAGTCTATGATAAGCTTCTTACAATAGACGATACAAATCCTGAAGTGTGGAATGCAAGGGGAAACGTACTAACAGATATGGAAAGACCTGAAGAAGCTTTAGAATCATATGATAAAGCATTAGAATTATGTTTAGAAGATTCTGAAATAGATGCATCTGCACAAAATAGGAAAGGAAATGCTCTTTTAGATTTAGGACGTTTTGAAGAGGCTATTCAATGTTATGATAGAGCCATTGAACTAGAGCCAAGAAACATATCATTTCTCTTAAACAAGGGAGTGGTATTAATGGAACTTGACAAGTTTGATGAAGCGGAAATTCTCTTTACTAAAGTTCTTGCCCTTGATCCATCCAATGATGATGCTCGTGTGTTAAAAATGGAATGTCTTGAGAATATGTAAAAATATTCCCATAAAACAATACGCAATTCAAATAACTCTTTTTATTTTCAATCTTTAACAATTATTATTTTAAATACCTATTTTTATAAAACTCTTTTTTTAAAAAAAATATTGATAATCATATTAAAATCAGTAAAAATTAATAAAAATTAGAGAAAATTAGTGAAAAATATTAGAAATTAGTAATTTAATTAATAATTATATACATCGGCAAAATAAGAAAAATAAAAAAATAAGTATAAATTAATTTAATTAAAAAGAAAGTTGATTAAAATATAGTTTACTATAACTAACTATATTTTAAACATACATAAAATTAATTAAAATGAATAAAATTTTAATTGGTACCAGACTTGGATTGGTTAATATTAACCAGTGCCAAAATTCAGATTATCTACACTATCAACTAACTTTTCACTTAAATCGTAAGTTTTAGAAATTGGCTCATATGAATATGTTTCATAAACAATTGTAGGAATTCCACTTTCTACAACAGGAATTGTAATAAATGGAGGGCTTGTCCTATATTCCGGAGCATAATAAACAATTTCATCAATCTCATCCAACAGGACATTCAAATATTTTGTAGAAGCGTCATCAAATCCTGGAGCAAAAATGAAATTAGTCTTTTCATAAGTTCCAACACCCTTTAAACCCTTATTGCTATGAACATCAACAAAGAAATCATAATCACCATCTATTATATGTGGAGCTACAAACTCTTGAGCAAGAAGCTGGCCATCCATACGACCTTCAGTTTGCTCGTCAAGTTCCCCTACAACATCAATATTGTAAATAAAGTAAGAATAATTTAATTTTTCTTCTTTATCCATTTTAATTACAGTATCAAATAATCCCCTATGAGCCTTACTCTCAAGAGGATGCATTCCAATTAAATAAGCGATTTTTACATTAGAATTTTCATTTCCAAAAGGCCCATGAACATGTACAGTGCCTAAATCGTTTTTTCCGATTAGTTTTCCATTGCAAATAGAAGAATCTACTTTCGCTTCATCTGTAGGTCCTTCAGGATAGTTGTTATTTACCATAATTTCACCAAAATTAAAAAAATATTAAAGTCAGATAAAAAGATTAAACATCAGTTAAATTCTAAATTATCAACAGTTTCTACAAGTTTATCTATAAGACTATAAGTTGTATTAATATTCTCATAGGAGAAAGTCTCATAATTTACAGTAGGAATCCCAGACTGCTCTACAGGCAGAGTTATGTATGGAGGGCTTGACTGGTCCTGTGGGAAATAATAAACAAGCTCATCCATTTTATCCAAGATCTTATTTACAAAAATTTCAGACTTTTCGTCTTGGCCTACTGCAAAAACAAAATTGGTTTGCTCATAGGTACCTGCAACAGTTCCCTTATTGCTATGAATATCTAAAAACAAGTCATAGCCATTGTCAATAATATGTGGCGCTACAAACTCTTGAGCAAGAAGCTGACCATCCATTCTGCCCTCATCTTCAGTATTATAGTTAGTTACATTAATCTTATAAATATAGTAACAATAGTTTAATGAAGAGCTCTTTGCCTTAACAGTATCAAATAATGCCTTATGAACCTTGCTTTCCCAAGGATGCATACCTATTGAATAAGCTATCTTAACATCCGAATTAGGGTTTCCAAATGGCCCAAGAACTTCCACACTGCCTAATCTATTTTGACCAAGCAATACTGTTTTTACACCTCTTGTATCAATTTTAGCATCAGGAATAGGCTCTGAAGGAAGGGATTGATTAATAGTGATGCTATCATTGGAGGATACAGCATCAGAACCACTTCCATTGCCTAAAGATATGGAATAACCTAAAAAGATAATTCCAAATGCTAAAATTATCACTAAAATAAGTATTATTTTTGATTTGTTATCGGAAAACATGTTTTTAAATAAATTTTATAAAATTCATAAAAAGAAAAAGATTATCAAAAAGATAATCTTAAATGAACTGTTTTTAAATAATTACTTTAAAGCAATTAGATAATCTTACCTGAAATAAATTTAAATAATCACATAAAAGCAATTATTTTTTATATTTCTCAACTAAACTGATTCCCCAGTTAGCCATTTCTTGAGCCTTATCCATAGAATCAGATTCTGCAAAGCATCTGAATATTGGTTCAGTACCAGATGGCCTAATAATAACCCAACCATCTTCTTTTAAGATCTTTACACCGTCTGTAACATCAATCTCAAAGTCTGTGGTCTCTTTAATCTCATCTGCAATCTTAGACATGACTTCCTGCTTTTGATCATCAGCACATTCAATCTTTAATTTTTCCTGATAATAAACAGGCAATTCTGCTACAAGTTCAGATAATGGCTTATCTTCTTTTACAAGAATTTCAAGGATTTTAGCTACAGTCATAGCAGCATCTCTTCCATA
>ONYG01000253.1 GCA_900321995.1 uncultured Methanobrevibacter sp.
TGGAGAGTTTACTGCTTTTCCTAATGCGTCAAGTGGTCTTTGAACATTTTGTTGTCCGCTCATGATTATCACCTATACTATATTAAGTATGTTTGTATAATATATAAACTTAACTATTTTTACAGTTTTTAAAAATAATTAATTTATGTTTTAGTAAAACAAATATTAAAAATTAATACTCATTTTCTTTATATTATACATAGATTAAGGAATTTTTTAGAAAAAATTATAGATATAACTTTTTTTAGACAAAGCTAAAAAACGATTAGAATTTTTCTAAAAATTTAATCAATTAATAAGATTAAACTATAAAATTAAAAAACCAAAAAATTATCTTAAAAATCATTAAAAAATATGAAAATTCTAATAAAATTTGAAATAACCTATAATAATATAGCAAAACCAAATTAATATTAATAATAGATATATTTTCAATAGTATATAAAGGTTTGTACTTAAAATTATAAAATAACCATAAAATAAGTATATTTTCTATTGAAAATAGGTATTATTCATTCATATACTAAAAAGAATAAAAAAGTTATATGATTTTTAATAAGGATTAAAAAATTAATAAATAAAATAAAAAAGAGGGATTTTAAAAAAATATACACCCAATATTAAAAAAAGTTAAAAAAAGTTAAAAAAAAACTAAATAAGTAGATCAAAATAATGAAATAATTTATTTTTAAAGCTAATAAATATCCTCAAATGAAACCTATTTCAATAGAATTATCAGATAATCTATAGAATATCTTTTATATCAAGTACAGGAGTGCCATTTAACATATCCACACCATAAAATCTAATGACATTCCCATCTATCTCTTTTATTTTTATAGTGGACACTCCAATTGGATTAGGCCTATTTGGAGCGTGGGTAGAAAATAATCCCTTTATTGGGCCATTACCCATAAACGGAACCCTTTGCTTAAATCCTTTTGACTTATGGAAATAAAACAAAACCATATATTCTTCACCAGCTTCCATGCTGGACATGCTTTCCAAGTATTCTTCATTGATTATCATTTCAGCCTCTACATCCATAGATTCCCTTGTGGACTTTGGCATATTATCAACAGATTCATATTTTGATTTAATGTATCCTATAGGCTTGAATATAATCTCTTCCATAAATAAAACTTCCTTTTGTAAATTAAAAACATTTGAAAAGATAATAAAAATAATAAAGATAATAAAGATAATAAAAGATAAAAAAAGAAATAATTAATTTTTAATTAAACTGAATATCTCAATTTAGCAATATATAACTAATACCCATAATGAGAGTCTAATTGTTTCTCAACATCTAATAAGACTGAACTTATGGCTAATTTTAAAAGCTCCTGACCATAAATCTCATCGACATAAACTCCATTTTCCTCAACATCCAAAGCACCCTCTTCAATGTTTGGATCATTTTTACGGGCTTGAGAAAACATGTATAGGCCAACTTCACCATACTCTTCAAGATTGGTTTGATTTTCAACCTGGCTTTCATCAATTATGCCAAGAAATTTAGCCATAGACAATTCACCGGAACCTCCATGAGGTCCTTCAGATTCAATGATCTTACTGTTTAATGTTATCAAAAGGCCAGTTCTATCTTCTATATCATATAATGTGGTTACAATAGGGAGATTTCCTCCATGACCATTTACAATGATTACGCTGCTAATTCCAAGGAATTTCTTAGCTGACTTCAATACCTTAACAATCTCATCTGTCAATTCGTCTAAGCTAACATGTTTTCCATGATTAATTTCCTTTATCTCATGAGCAGGAAAAACAACTCCTAAAAATTTAGCTCCGCTTTCTAAAGCAGACTGAAAAGCAATATATGAAGCTATTTTAGCATCAGTATCAATAGGAAGTGCAGGACCATGATTTTCAAGATGGGATCCAAGTGCAAGTATTCCTATCTTATGCACATTAGGATTTTGAACATTTCCGGCATTATATCTTAAATCCACCATTTTATCACATTTTAGAAAAATTTAAAAATAAAAGAAAAATAAAATAATTTTTTAAAAAAAGCTACAATTCCAAATTCCAAATTGCATCTCCAACATAATGGATATTCTTAATAGCTTTTCCTTCGGAATTTTCAACCATTTCAGGACCAGTAATTAAACTAATTCCAATAGCTAAAGGCTTATTATGAGTCTCTTCAACTATAATTACAATGTCATCTTCCACAATGGAATCATCAGCATCAACTATGCCTGGACTCATTATGTCTGCACCCTTAGTGACAAATCTGACTGCACCCATATCAACTACAACCACTTTACTGTCTAATTCCATATTTAAAGCAGCCTTAACAGTAGGATATGGCTCATCATTAATCATAATAATGTAAGGTTCTCCATTTACAAGTATGAAGTCATAATCTTCAGCTTCCAATAATTCAAGAGTGTCCTTATTATTGATGAAAGACCCATAGTCTCCAAGTTCGCTTTTAATTTCCTTAACTTTCTTTTTCTTTAAAAAATATCTTTTTTTAATTTTCAAAATCAGCACCTTAAATTAGTTTAATCCTATTAAAATCAAAAAACAATATTATTTTTTATCAATTTATTAAAATTTAATAGTATTTTAAACTTTATAAATTTATAGTTTTTATTATGTTAAAATATGTTCTTTATTTTAATAATATTTTACTGAAAAATCATAAAAATTTAGAAAAGTGAGATAACCCCAAAAAATACATAATATTGAACATAAAAAACAAGCCAAAAACAAGCAAAATAAACTAAACATAAAAAACAAGCAAAAAAACCCAAACACAAAAAACACTAAACATAAAAAACAAGCAAAAAAACCCAAACACAAAAAACACTAAACATAAAAAACAGTGAAAAAACCTAAAGAGAAAAACATTAAACATAA
>ONYG01000252.1 GCA_900321995.1 uncultured Methanobrevibacter sp.
GTATGTTTCAATCAGCATTAAATCTGCAGGAACCTTATTCCCTTCTTCGATTACTACAATGTCTCCAATAGTCAACTCTTCTGCAGGGATAATCTTAGTTTTGCCTTCCCTTGTCACATGAGCTTCTGTACTGACAAGGCTCTTTAATTCTTCCATGGCATTCTCAGCACGATATTCCTGAATGAATCCGATTATTGAGTTGATGAAAACTACAATCAAGATTACAATTGCATCAAGGTGGTTTCCAATCAACCAACTTATGGCCGCTGCAACAATAAGAAGGAATATTAATGCATCAGCAAACTGGGATAAAAAGAGTTTTAATAATCCTTCACTTTCCTTTTCTTCAAGTTTGTTAGGACCATATTTGTTCAGTCTTTGATTAACTTCACTGTTGGTTAAACCTTCTAATCTTGTATTATAGGTTTTTAATATCTTTTCTTTCAATTTATGTCTCCTATTGGAATTTAAACAGTCGTTTGTTCATAAATATGACTTGCTAATGTATGGATTAAGTATTAATATTTTTAATTTAATTATATAAATATTTATTTAAATTATATTATTATATGGGTAATGTTATTATCTTTAATCAGTATTTTTATTTTTAATTAGTATTTTTATTTATTCCTTTAAATAAATGTAGAATGATGCTCGATTATAGTTTTTTAATCTTAACTTGCTTGTTTTTATGCTTAAATCTTCATTAAAAAGAGGCTTAATAATTAATGTACAGTCTAACTCGTCTCTTATTTTCATAATGGCGTCTTGCATTTCAGAAGGAGGTCTGATTGAAAGTATTATGTCTGTATTAGCATATATTTTCATATTTGGATTAAATACATCATCCTTTATTACATCTTCATTAGCCGGATCAATATCAGTCATTATAAGCTCAATATTCTCGTTTTCCTTAAGATGGTTTGAGATGGTTTGGAATTTTCCCACTCCAATTTCTACAAGTTTTGTTTTTTTATTGGTCTTAGCACTGTTTTCATTGCATAGCTTGATGATGTATTCTTCTAAGTCATTCCACATTTTACTGGTTCCTTATTATTTTTAATTGTATATAATTTTAATTTTTTTAATTTTTTTTTAATTTTTATTTTTTTCTAATATCAATTTTTTTTAATTTTTATTTTATCCTAGTTTTTTTTGATTTATTAAATATATGTTTCTAGTCTAAAATAAGTTTATATAATATATCAATCAATATTAACTATATAAAACTATATTTAATAAGTATTTTAAAACTTTTTATATTGGAAATTTTATTAATGCTTTTTAAATAATTAATAAATTTTATTTTTAAAATCCTTAGGTAGTTATATGCTTATTCGTGAATTTAACCCATCTGATTTAGCTAGGGTTTATCAAATTGAGGTAGAATCTTTCTCTAATCCTTATGAAGTGGCTATTCTTCAGCAGTTATATGATATTGGTGCAGGATTTCTTGTAGCCACTGAAGATGGTGATGTTGTAGGTTATATTATCTTCTGGATGAAAGAGGAGAATTTAGGCCATATAATCGCTTTAGCTATTGACCGAAAGTATCGTGGCCAACACATAGCTACCAGATTGCTTATGATGGCTGTAACTATTTTTAGGAATATGGGTGTTCCTAAAATTACTTTGGAAGTTAAGTCACAAAATACAGTTGCAGTTAGTTTTTATAAGAAATTTGGCTTTGAAATAGATAGAAAAGTTCCTAATTATTATGAAGATGGATCTGATGCCTATGTCATGTTTTTTAAAACAGATTCCATTAAGACATAGTAAAAAAAGTCAGGCTATTTTTTTAATTGAAAACTTAGTAAATAAAATAAAAAGTAAAATGGGATTTTGCAATTATATTATAAATATAAAATAATAAAATGACCTTTTCTATGGTGAAATAAAGGTCATTTAAGGTCATTTAAGATTTTTTAGTTAAATCTAACTTATAGCTTAAGTTATGGGATTGCTTTAAGTCATTTAACTCTCTTTTGTATCTGATATACTCTTTTTCAACTTCTAGTAATGATTTAACTAATCCTTCTCTATAATCATTTACTTTTTTCTGATTAAGCAAGAATTTTTGTTGAGTATATGGTTTAGAGGTAATTATGTTGGAAATCTCTTTTTCTTCCAGTTTTATATGAATTTCTAAATGATCTACAAATTTCTCTAATTCCTTAATGTCCTTTGGAATTTCA
>ONYG01000251.1 GCA_900321995.1 uncultured Methanobrevibacter sp.
AAAAAAAAAAAAAAAAAAAAAAAAAAAAAAAAAAAAAAAAAAAAAAATATTTTATTATTATTTTATTATTATTTAATAATGGATTATAATGATTATTAATTAAATTCTCAAAGGAGCCTAAAAGAACAGAAATAAAAGAGCCTAAAGTAATAAATTGAGGAATTATTATGGAAGGAAAAGAATTACAAGAAATAAAAGGAATTGGAGATAAATTATCTCAAAAAATCATTCAAAGCCTTGGAGGAGAGGATGAATTAAATCGAGTTATAAATGATCTTGATTTGGAAAGGCTAATTGAAATTGACGGAATCAGCCAAAGAAAGGCGATAGAAATAATGAACGAGTTACTCTCAAATCCTGCTCAAAAGTTTTTGAAAAGTGAACGTGCAATACAGTTATATGAAGAAATCATTGAAAAAATCCTCAAATACTCCAATACAAACTACTCCAAAAACAGAATTTTGCTTTTAGCTCCAATAAAAGACGAATTTATTATTTCAGAAAGGTTATCCTTTGTAATGAATGCAAAGGAGAGAGTTAGCCAATTGCCATTGCATGAATTGAATAGATTAATGAAAAACCTTCATGAGCCGAAGCTTGCCAAGCCAAACTATGATGCAAGCAAAGCGATTCTTGTTGAAAGTCCTGAAGACAGCGATTACTTAATGGACCTTGGATTAAACAAATATTACACCATTTTAACTGCTTCAGACTCTCCTTTCTTTAGGGAAGAAGTGAGCGGATATGAACTTGTATTTTATATTTATTCAGAAGGCATTCTCGATTTTGGAGATATGCCTAACCTAATCATGATCAATAAGGAAGCTGAAGACTATCAGCTTGTCCCAGAAATCATTTTAGATTACTTTAGGGAAAATAAGTCATTGTTTGAAAATGTATGCCAAATCAGAAAGATCTTAGGCGAAAGCACTGTTTTGGATGACATTGATCCAATACTTAATGAGCTTGACAGCTATAAGACTCATGAAATTGATTTGGATGGAATTGTCGAAAATGAGAAGCACCATATAGATGAAGAACTAAAGGAAAAAATACAAAATATTGATCTTGAAGGAGATGAAGTTCTCGACTTATTAAATCATGCCTTACCTCCAAAGATAGAAAAAATATTTGACGAAATTTTAACTAAATCAAAAGAGAAGATAAAGTCAGAAACTGGCATTGACTTTGACCCATTCATCAGAAAGTATCCTATTGAAATCGATGATATGGAAATGGAAAGAATCAAGACAGAAATCATATCAAGCAGCGAAAACAATTATTTTGATATGAAAATCACTGCAGCAGAACATTTGGCTGCAATTAAGGAAGATGCAGAAAGAGAAGTTCAAGAGACTATTGAATTCGACTTTGAATATGCTCTTGGAAGCTTTGCATACCTTTATAAATTGAATGCACCTGAATTTGCAAATGAATATGCATTGGATGGAGCATTACATTTGGAATTATGCCTTAAGGAAGATAATCCTGAAGAGAGTAGCGGAGAAATTCAAAGGATTGACTATAACTTGAATGAAAATGAGAATGTTGCATTGCTGACTGGAGCAAACAGCGGAGGTAAGACAACACTTCTTGAGACCATAAGCCAGATTGCCATTCTTGCACAAATGGGACTTCCAGTTCCAGCAAATTCTGCAAAGGTCAAGTTATTGGATGAGATTTATCACTTCTCTAAAAAGAGATCTTTAGATGCAGGAGCATTCGAATCATTCCTGAATGTATTCATGCCTATTGTAACAAGCGATTGTGAGAAATTGGTATTGCTTGATGAACTTGAGGGGATTACTGAATTAGAGGCTGCTGTAAAGATCATATCCAGTTTTATAGAAATGATTCAGGACAGCAACTCATTTGCAATAATCGTTACACATATGGCTAACGAGCTAATGAAATACACTGACATTAGGGTAGATGGAATTGAAGCTACAGGATTGGATGAAAACTATAATTTAATAGTTGACAGGACTCCTAAGATGAACTATCTGGCTAAAAGTACACCAGAATTAATCATAAAAAGAATGTATGAAAATTCCAGCCCTGAACTTAAGAGAGTCTATGGAAGAATATTAGAAAAATTTTAAATAAAAAACAGTTAGCTTTTAATTGTTATTCAATTAAAAGCATTTACTACACACATCATCACAAAATAATTTAATCAATGCTTCATAGAAGTAGATTAAACTAAAAGAAATTAATAATAAAATAAGAATTCTTTGATAGAAGTAGATTAAACTAAAAGAAATTATATAATAAGAATTATTAAAAAAAGATTTAAAGGAAAAAACATCCTTATTTAAAATATTAGAACTATTTTTGCATACTCATAAAAAGAAAAAGGGTTTAATATTATGCTTCTGCATAAACTAAACCTATAGACCTGTATAAAAACAAGATTATAAATGGAACTCCAACAAAAAGGCCTATGAAAACGCCTATATATGGAATCAATCCAATAATTCCAATGATACATACCAAAGCAAATGCAATTATATAAATTACAATCAATGAAACTATAATCTTTATAAGGCCAATGTTTAACATGTCTTTTATTATTTCACGAAATCTTAAACCTTCAGTTCCACTTCCAGTCTTTGCAAATCTGACAAGTCCTGTAAATGATATCAATGAAAATATGACAAATAATATTATTGCAACAACCAAAGTAATAGTTAAGGAATTAGAGAATGTGCTAATAGTTGATTTAGGAATTGCTGCCATTATCATAGTAAGATTGTTTGCACCATTATCTATAGCCCCAATGCTGCTATTTACAATTTTAGTGAATGATGTAAACAAGCCACTTGCAGAAGCTACAATTAGGGTAATGACTAAAGGTATGATGAAATAAATTATATCTAAGATCAATGCCTTAATCCCTATTACAAATTGTTTTACAAAATCAAAGTCTGGAAGTGTATCCTCACCTTCAGTTCCACCTTTAATGACTTCAACACAGTAGCCTAAAACTACAAATAAAACTAAAAAAGTCACAAGGGTTAAAATGAGGGTTAAAGTATCATTGTTAACACCATATGATGGAAGAACTGTTGATAAGCTCATTAGAATAACTAAAGCACAAAATATTATAAATTTTCTGTTATCGCTAATAGGATATTTAATTGCATCCATTATAATTTCACGTAAATCCATAATTATCACATAACTAACTATTTGATAAATATATATTTTTATATAATAGTATTTAAAATTTTAATAGTGCTAAAAATTTATAAAAGCATTTAAATTTTATAAAAGCATTTAAAATTTTTAATAGTGCTTAAAATTTATAATAGCATTTAAAATTTAAAGTGCCTAATAAGCAAGCATTTATTAGCAACTATTTATTCAAAGAAGAGGTTAATGTCCTTGAATAAAATTTCAAAACATTCCAATAATCTTAATATATGTGAATTATATATAAATATATAGAGGCATAATATGAACAAAAAAATAGTTACATTAATTCTCATCATATTGATTTCATTTAGTTACTTAAACATTATCGTTGCAGTCAATACCACACTTGATGATGACAATGTAACAGATTATGATATGGAAATCGATAATGGCAAAAAGGATGATACAGAGCCAAAAGTCGTTGAAAATCAAACAACTGAGGAGAAGAATACGACAGATGAGAAAGAAACTGATGAGAATCAAACGGATGATAAGCCCAAAAAGAACTATATCACAGCTAAAGGAAATGGAAATGACATTAAATTTAGTGATGGGTTTAGAGGATTTAGGCTGAATTATAAAAAATCAGCTGCAAGTTCCGGAGATGAATTCATTCCTGCCTCTACATCAGAAGCTAGCAATTCCAATACCCTGAAATTAGCAATAATTGAATGCTACAGACAGGATGCAACAGGCCAAATGGGAAAAATAATGGCAGATTTTATAAAAACAGGTTCATCCAATACTCCTGTTGGTAAAGCAGTTGCAGATTTAGATGTTAAAGTAAGTGACCATGTAATCGCTAAAATAGACGACAATACAGAGGCTGATTTTAAATTTGAAGTTTTAAAATCTGTATCAGGCAATGAATCAGATTATATTGCATATGATGTATCATTTAGAACAGTCGACGATGATACTAATGAGACAGATAATGAAACTGAAACAAACGACACTTCTGAAACTGATGAGCAAACAAATGAAACAAACACAAAAATGTTACTGCCTCCGCCAAATAATAATATAACATATTTATTGAATATAACAAACATAACAAATATAACAAATATTACAAACGCAACAGATAATCTAACAAACTTAACAAATCTAACAGACAATCAAACAAACACAACAATCCTAGAAGAGTTATATGATCTTTGGGATTCATTTACAAATTCACTCTTTGATGCATGGAAACCTATTTTAGACACTACAATAGGCAACATCCTAGCGATTTTCAATGCTCTTGATAATCTGGGAAAAGAGTTTGATATATTTATAGACCAAATTCAGTCCCTGCTAAGCGGCATTGGAAGACTTTTAAATATGCTGGTGCCTATATTGAAAGGAGTTAATGGAATCTTAAAATTACTGGGCGTTCTATTGACAAGCATTGAACATATTTTAAACTTGGTCTTATCCATATTGAATTTCGCTTCTGGACTTATTTCCGCAATAATTTCACTCATACAGCAAATTATAGGATTAATATATAGTTTAATGGATTTCTTTGCAGACATATTTAATCAACTGCAATCATCTCTTCAAGCAATATTTAACTTCTTGAAATCAGCTGGCAGTTCCTTAGCTAGTGTTATCGAAAATGGAGCAATTTTAATAGGTGCATTCATAATGATAACAATAGGATTATTTATTTACAACAGAATAAGAGAATACTAATTATCTTATTCTTTTTCTTTTTTTATTAAAATTAAAACATCCCAAAAACTATAAAACCCCTACCAATTCTCTTTTTATTAAAATTAATACAAAGCCAAAAAAACAATAACTACACACCATCTCTTTTTAATAAAACCAATACAAAGCCAAAAAAACAATAACTACACACCAATCTTTATTAATTATACCAAAAGATTAGGTTTTAAATGAAAAAGGGTACATTATAGTTATATTATTATCCTTACGATTTTAATGCTAAAGGAAATTTTAGAATTTTATAATCCAATAAAAAAAAAAAAAAGTTTTAATTAAAAAAAAATTAATTATACAAATAAATATTAACCATACAATTAAACAAAAAAAGCATATGATATAGTGATTATTAATAATTAATTTAATTGAAGGTCTCTTAATGGGCGCATTATTAAAAAAAGAAATAGAAAAAGTGATTAATAGATTTAATCATCCCTCCCTATCAATCTTTTTAAAAGATAAAGGATATATTGCAAGTATTATAAATGTAAATAAAGAATATTTAATACATGAAACTAAGTCACTGTTGCCTAGTAATTTTGGAACTAAGACAAAAAGCAATATAAACAATATGGAAGCACCAACAAGTCTGACAATTGCATCCCGCCTACTTTTAGGGTTTTCAAAGTTAACATATTTTTCCTCAAAGAGAAAACCTAATGAAATTCCTAAAGCCAAAGCCACATATTTAATATAGCTTATTTCTCTACAGAATAAGAGTCCTAACAAAGACAGTGCAATAATGCCCAAATAGACATATATTCTATATTCAACCTTATCATAAATACGGGATAGTATTAAGATTATTGCCAAAGCAATTATGAAACCTACTATAGTGTCTGTAGGAAAGTGAACTCCTAATCCAACCCTTGAAAGGGCAACGATCAAAACTCCGATCAATCCAAGACATACATATAGAATCTTTCTAAGATATATAGGAATGGCCAAAAATAAGTTAGTTGCCATCATTGAATGTCCACTAGGTAATGAATATCCCTGAATTTTAAAGTTTAAGGGATTCTCCCCAGGCACATTTGGATGAATACACTTGATCTTATCCACAACAGCATATGGTCTTAAACGTGCAACAGTTACCTTGATAAATTCGCAGCACACTCCAGCTGCCCCTAATGAAATCAATGTGAATTTACCCCAATCCTTGTTATATGCCAAATAGATTAAAATAAAAATCAATGCAAGAACATTTTTAGAAACAACACTTGCTATAATTTCAAAGAATCTAAATACAAAACCTGGAAAGGAACTTTGCATGAATAATATCAGATTAACTTCCCATGGAAAATAAAATACAGTTTCTAACATAATATTAAATATATAAAATATTTAATAAAAATATTACTAAAAGAGTATAAAAAATTTATTCTCTATTCAAAAATTGATTTAAAACAGCATTCATAACCCTTTAATTAATAGATATAATTGAAAAAAAGAATTATTTAAAATATTTATAAATAATAGATTAGAAAAAATCTAAAATTATAAATTTTTAAATATTGATATTTTGCCCGTATACTAACTCTCTT
>ONYG01000250.1 GCA_900321995.1 uncultured Methanobrevibacter sp.
AGTAATTTTTAAACTTATTCATAATATCAAGAAAAGTTTATAAGTAATTTTTAAACTTATTCATAATATCAAAAAAGTTTATAAGCAATCATCTTATATCTTTTATTTCACTATCAATTATCGAAATTTTATAAATTATTCGGCGGCTAATTTATAGATTTTTAATTTTTATTAATTAAAGTGGCGAATTAATTAATAAATTATTGATAGATTTAACAAGTCCTCACGGTGATATTAATGGATGAATCAATGATTACAGAGTCTGAGAAGTTTTTAAATAAAATAGAGAAGCAAAAGTTAGATTTATCTAATCTAAAATCTGACTTTACAGATTTAGAATCCTTTTTGGAAGTTTACGAGCTTCTTAATAATAATTTAAATAAGCTTCAGGACATTAAGGAAGACATGGATGAGAGTGGTTATACAGCTCCATTCAGATCACTTAACCTCTACGGTACACGTGTCAGTGAGACTGTGGACAATGAGGAGTTAGGTGAAATCAATCGCCATAATTCTATTTTTAGAAATAAGGCTACCGCTAAAAAGAATAGTTTAGATAGGGTCAAATATGCTATTGCTGCTCATAGAATAGCTCTAGGTAATCTTGAAGAGTATGCTAAAATAAGATGTGCCAAATGTAAGAAGTCCTATAGGGTAAGCAGCTTTTTAGAAAATTCCAAATTATGCAAATGCGGTAGCGATGAGCTTGAACTTAAGGTAAATCATTCTGGAGTTCATAGATTAGAGATTATACCATACCTTCCATTATCTGGTAACTATATGGTTTTATTATCCAGCTTGTCTAATTGGGGTAGAGAATCCTTTAAAATGGTTTTAAACATATTGCAACAAAAGAGAAAAGGTATAGTTAAAACAGTCAGCCCAATTATCAAGATTAGAGAAAATGGAAGAACAATTACCAAAAGAGTCACTTTAGATAGCGAATTTGCAGATAGCTATGAAGAGGAAGTCCGCAGAAGATATGGTAAGGGAGTTCGTATAGAAAGATTAGAATTCCATAGGACTAAGCCTACTATCGTAAATGATAAGCATACACGTACAAATCTGGCTCTTGCTTATGTAAAGCATGCAGAAGATATTGTAGCAAGGCATGAGGATGAGATATTTGAAGAGAATATTAAGGATTTGAATAATCTAAAGACATATGATGAGATCATATATTCAGTTAACCTTGAAAAGCCGGATTATATAGATGAATTGGACCTTGACGATTGGAGAGAGCAGAAGATTATAGACAATCTTCATGAATTAGGCCTAATGGATAAGTATGGTCATTTGGATAAGGAGCTTAAAAGGGATTTAAAGGAAAGGGATCGAATTAAGAAATTTATCTTTGCAGATATTGCACCTACCTTGATTCTTTGGGACATTTCTAAGTATTATCTCTGCACTTCATATGATAGGCGTAAACGTTATGGCTCTCCATTCCCATATATAAGAAATGATTTGGATAGACAACAGCGTAAGGTCTTTGCTAATCCCCATATAAATGTTGTAAATCTTTTAAAGGAAAAAGAGAAAAAGCATATGATTGCTGTAGAGGATATGGATTTATTATTATATAAGAAGTTTAAGCTTGAAAAGAGAATGAAAAACACTAATTTCAAACTGAATTATGCTGCTTTAGGTCCTGCTATTGTATTTACAAGCTCTGATTATAATATTAAGGAAGTTTCTAGAGCTTATAAGGTTAGTGAAAAGAGTGTCAAAAGAGAAATAATGAATATTAAAAGCTTTAGAAAACCAAATAGTAAAAAATCAAGGGCTTTCTTGGAGAATATTAAGAATTGATTTTAATAATCATAAAAAGAAAATTTTTTTTTTATTTGTTTCTTTCCGATATTATTATTAAAAATTTGAATCTACTTAGGTGCTTTTATGAATGATGAATTTGACGACTTTGATGATTTTGATTTTGATGATGAAGAATTTGATGAATCAGATGATGAGTTTGAAGATGATTTTGATGAAGATTTAGATGAATCTGATGATGAGTTTGAAGATGAGTTTGAAGACGAGGACCTATCAGACGATTTTGACTTTGATTTTGACTTTGATTTCGAAGATGACGACTTTGATAATTTAGACTCAAAATCTAAAGAAGATATAGATATCTTTGATGAAAAGCCATTGGAAACAGATTCTGGTTATAAAAGAGATGCAGTGGAAGTTCATGTATCCAGTGCACTCACTTCTAGAAGAATTGTAGAGCTTATGGACACATACCCTGCTTTAAAGAGAATCACTTGCCCTCAAAGTATTTATGATAGAATATCTCCAATTTATATTCGAGAATTAGAAAAATTAAATGTAACTGTTGAAGTAAAATATAATTGGGGAAGAAAAAATAAGTATGATAAGGAAGAAATTGATGCTGTAATCGATTTGCTGAATGAGGGAAAGATGCCTGATGAGATTGCATCAAGTTTGGAAATTCCTCTAAAGAGAGTAAACTATTTTAAAAGTAAGTATCATGAAAAGATAAAAGTAAAACATCATAAAAGAAAGTATGATGATTTTACTAGAGAAAAAATTCTTCAGATGAGAGAAAAAGGAATAAAGCCTAAGGAAATATCTAAAGAACTTGACATTCCTATTAGATCTGTTTATTATATTTTAAATAAGAAATAATTATTTTTCCTTTATCTCCATATCTACTTTTTCTCATATATTCAAGTATTCTTTTTACATATTAATTTTCATAAATTTATTTTTCTATCATTGCAATTAATCATGTTCATAATAATTTTTTATTTTTTTCATTCCTTCTATTAAATTAAATAGTGCTGTATTTTTTCAGTACTTAGCCATGTTATTTATTATTTTAATTAAAGGCTTCTATAAAATAATGATATTACATTGATTAAATCTCTTATTTTATCTTAAGCATATTGGATAATATTATCTATAATGCTAAAAACTTCTTATTTTTTCTTATTTTCTAATTTAAAGCCTATTTTGACATTATCATAATGTTTATATATTATATTAAATAAATATATAATATAATATGAATGGTTTTTATTTGTCATCGAATAATTAATAGTTAACTTTGTTAAATAATTAAATTTATTCAAAAATTGAACTTATCATATAAATGGAAGTATTTATAGGTTAATAAACGGGAGTCTTATTAATTTGAATTATAAGAGTATATGGGAGTCTATTCTTAGAAATTACAATTAATAATTATTGATCTTTTATTAGTTTTCATTTTATAAGGGGTTTTTTCTAATAACTAAAATATCAAAGTTACTATTTTTATTGATGATATTTAAGCAATTTGTATTTAAATAATTAGTATATATTTATGTATCTATAGATCTATTTACAGATTTGTCTAGGGTTTATCTATAGGTTTTTATCATAGATTATTAGAATTAATAGAATTTCATTTCTTATTTATTTACTTATAATATTTGATATGGATTTTGCTACTTTATGGGAGTCAATTAGTAAAGTTTCTTATTGGATATTGCTATTATGGGGAGTAGATAGCGGAGTATAAATATTTAGATGAGTTTTATTTAATTAAATATTTTATTTTGAAGTTTTAAGATAAAATTAATAGTTTGCCGTTTAGGCTAGTAAATATTCAATGATTTTATCAGGTTTTAGAATAAAATTATTTGTTTGCCGTTTAGGCTAATTAATATTCAATGATTATCATTGAGGAGTGGAAAATATTTTCTAAAATTATTTAAGATAATTCTAAGATATTTAGGAAATATTTAAGAAATATTTAGGAAATATTTAAGAAATATTTTGGAAATATTTTGGAAATATTTTGGAAATATTTTGGAAATATTTTGGAAATATTTTGGAAATATTTTGGAAAT
>ONYG01000247.1 GCA_900321995.1 uncultured Methanobrevibacter sp.
ATTAAGTGAAAAGTTATTCCTTAGTCTTGATAATTTAAATTAAATACTTTTTTTATTAAGTGAAAAGTTATTCCTTAGTCTTGATAAGTATATATTAAATAAAAACAAATATCTATCTATGAAAAATATATTTAAAACAATTGAAAAGTACTTTTTTATAATCGTTTTAATAGCAGTTATAATCTCTTTTTTCTATCCTGTAACTTTTAATTGGGTATTAGGTGAAATTTCAGGTTTTAAAGTTATAAATATATTGTTAGGACTCATTCTATTTGGTATGGGTACAACATTAAAGATAGAAAACTTTGTTATGGTATTTAAAAGGCCAAAAGAGATTGTTTTAGGGCTTTCTGCCCAGTATATAATAATGCCTCTTCTTGCATTTCTGCTTACAAGTCTTTTTTCATTAAACGAGGCATTGACTGTAGGTTTCATTCTTCTTGGTACAGTTCCTGGTGGAACTGCTTCTGATGTAATTACTTTTCTTTCAAAAGGAGATTTGGCTTTATCAGTATCTTTGACTGCTGTATCTACAGTGATTTCACCGATCTTGACTCCTTTAATTACTTTGGTGCTGATTGGAAATCATATCACATTCAATCCTGTAGATATGTTTATTTCAATTGTTCAAATAGTAATTATTCCAATAGCAATTGGTCTATTGCTTAATTATAAATTCCCAGACTTTTGTGAGAAATTGAATGATTTTCTTCCTGCATTATCCGGTATTGTCATTGCAATAATCGTTGCAGGAGTTATTGGAGCAAATAAGGATGCTATCATAAGCTCTTCTCTTATCGTTATGGTTGTTATCATATTGCAATACTTCCTTGGAATAATCCTTGGATTTGTGGTGGCCTATTTGGCAGGAATGAAGAGAAAACAAATGGTTACAATAGCTATTGAGCTTGCTTTCCAGAATTCTGGACTTTCTACAAGCCTTGCTAAAACACACTTCCCTAGTTTGACTATGGCAACAGTTCCAGGAGCATTATATTCTGTATGGCAAAACTTCGCTGGATCAATTTTAGCTTATTTCTTTAGAAGGTATGTGGATTAGCTTCTATTTTTTCTCTTAACTTTTTTCTTATTTTATCTTAAATAATCCTATTTTTTCTTATTTTTTCTATTTTTCTATTTTTTCTATTTTTTCTTATTTTTTCTATTTTTTCTATTTTTCTATTTTTTCTTATTTTTTCTATTTTTTCATCCTTATTTAATTCTTTTTGCTGTTTTATAGTATTTTTTTATTTTTTTATTTTTTTTTAATAGTCTTAATTTTTTTATTTTTTTCACGATTATTTTATTAACTGCAATAAATAAAATAAATATATTAAATTAATATTAGGTTTGAGAATTAATGACTAATGATAATAAATCTTTCATTGCAAAAATAGCGGAATCTATTTTAAAATCCACAAAGGCTGATTATATGGGCTCTTTGGAATTGTCAAAAGAGTTATTGGATACTAGGTTAAAACAAGAAGATAAACCTGTTAAAAGCTTCTTTAAAAGTTCTAAAATTGATGGTGTTGAAGTTTTCACCTTTGGAAATAAGGAAAAGTCAAAAAACACAATAGTTTATATTCATGGAGGAGCTTTTATAAATGAAATAAACTATCAGCATCAGCTATATTGTCTTTTGATGGCAAAACGATTAGATGCTTATGTTATTGCTCCTGTTTATCCTCTTGCTCCTAAGCATAGTGCAATTGAAACATTTGATTTGATTGAAAGGTTATATAAATCCCTAATTGAAGATGAAAATTGCAATAATCTCTATTTGATGGGGGATTCTGCAGGTGGAGGATTTGCATTATCATTTTGCCAGTATCTAAAAACAATTAATCTTCCTCAACCAAAGGAAATAATCACTTTTTCCCCTTGGGTAGATGTTTCCATGCCTAGAAATGATTATGATAATGAAAATGATCCTATTCTTGGAGAGATAGGTCTAAAAGAAGTTGGTAAATCATGGGCTGGTGATTTAGACACCAAGGATTATCGTGTTAGTTCAATATATGGTGATAATGAAGGTTTGGCAAAAAATCTCATTTTTGTTGGCGATGCTGAGATATTCTATCAGGATGTTTTAAAATTCCATAATAACCTTCAGGAAAGCGGTGTAGAATCAAGATTGGTAGTTGGAGGAGGAATGTTTCATATCTATCCATTGTTTCCAGTTCCTGAAGCTTGGACAGCATTTAAAGAGTTAAAAAAAGAGTTTAAATAATTATTTTTAGTCTATTTTTAATAAAAAGAGATTAGATAAGTTGAATTTACAAACTTATCTATTTTTTTTAATTTAATAGTTGTATTTATAAAATATCCTCAATATTATATTCAATACACTCATCCACTTTGTATTCAGAGCAGACAGCTAATTTATATCTTCCTAAATCAAAATAGCTGAATTTGACCTTTTCATCATTTTCTTTTAAGTCATCGAGCATATTTTTGACTTTGATTTCATCATTATCCTCATCTATGATGATTTCAAACTTATCTGTATCTAATTCAAAGCCTAATCCAGTGTATTTCATATAACTTTCCTTAAGCACCCAATATTTGAAGAATTCATCTA
Organism: uncultured Methanobrevibacter sp.; assembly: GCA_900321995.1. Classification (GTDB taxonomy): domain Archaea; phylum Methanobacteriota; class Methanobacteria; order Methanobacteriales; family Methanobacteriaceae; genus Methanobrevibacter. The sequence goes on from ONYG01000247.1 coordinate 2,585, forward strand.
CCTTTTCATCTGAGCTTCTGATGTTTTCATACTCACTGTTGTAGAAGAAATTTTTAGATATCTTTAAATCAATTGTAGGGTCCTTTATTTCAACATCAATTCCAACTTCCCTCTCAGATATTGCGCATGCAACTATTTTACCTGAATGACTAATATTAAAATAGGTATCTTCATAGTTGGATATATAAGGCTTACCATTTTTTATAGATTCTATTATAGGTTCATCTTTGCCTTCATCTTCAAGCATCTTTTTTGCAAGAAGATATGCTCCTGCGCTAAGTTTTTTATCCCTGTCAAAAATGAAATTGTCCATTTTTTCCTTTCTCTCTTGAGGTAAAAGATCATATGCCTTTTCAAAATCAATATCTTTTACATTACAATATGCTACTTTAATCATAATATCATCATTTCATTAGTTTATCTTTTATAATTAAAAATTTAGTAAATTTTCTTTAATATGAATATTACTCTTTTTAGTATTTTAAAAATATAAGTTTATACTTTTTTTTTTTAAAAAATAGAAAAATGAGATAATTAATTATCTCATGTATAAAATATATTTTCCGAATCTTGGAATTCTGTAAATAATAACTGCAGTTACATAACTTAATATTATTAATAGAATCCAAAGAATAATCGCTTTAATTGGTTCTGAAAATGGTAATTGGACTGCAAGAGGAAGCAATGGGATTCTGAATATGTTATGAATTAAAAATACTGCAAATGAATATTTTGAAAAGAATTCTACAAGAGGATATGCTCTTACAGTTTTCTTTCTGGAACATAATTCAAAGAGTGCAAATGATCCAAGCAATACGAATGGGAACTCATACCATAATGCAAAGTCATAATGCAATGTGTACGCATAGTATTGGAATAATATGCAGATTACAAATGAAATTATTGCAAGCAGTGCGAATTGGTAAGTCTTACCATATTTGAATTGTCCTTTCTTAATCAAGTAACCTAATATGATGTAGATTCCATAAACTCCACCACTGAAACCAAGACAGTATTGGAGAGCTATTCCATTGATTCCATGCATTTCACATAGTGTTGTGATAAATGGCATAAGGAATGCAAGAAGTGAAAACACTATCATGGCTTGATAGATTGTCTGGACCTTGAATTGCTTTAATGCAGCTGCCACAAATGGCATGGAAAGATACATTCCAATGATCATTGGCATGTACCACATATGAGAGAAGAAAAGTGTTCCAGCTTCTGCATAGTTGATTCTAGGAGTGCTTACAGTTACGAATTGCAATGAAAGAATATAAATTATTGACCAGATGACTGTAACAATAATTAATCCTTTTACACTTTTTTTCCAGAATTTTTCAACTCTAGCATCATCATATTGTCTATCCAGTAACAGATAACCTGTAATCATTAAAAAGAACGGAACCCCTATACGACCAATGAATAATGCAGCAAAGTTGAATATTCTTGAATAAATAGTATAATTCAATATTGCATCTGAGGATATGATGTAGATTCCGTCAGTTGCATGAATGAATAATACTGTAAGAATAGCTATTGCTCTTACCAGGTCAATCCATTCTATTCTATTTTTAGTCATTAATTTTTCTCCAAAAAATTGCTAAAATTTAGATATTATTATTTTGTTCTTAACTTAATATATATTTTAATTATTTTTTTTGAAAAATTAATTGGCTATAAAAATTTCAATTAACTGTATAATTTTTATAAAAATACTAACTTATATATAAGGTAAAAAATAAATAATTAATAAATGCTATTTTTATAAGTATTTTATATTTTAAAATTATTCATCATTCAGTTGTGATACTATTATTGAATGGGTTATTAAGATTGGTGGAAGTTTATTCCCTAAAAAGGCTATTGAATTAGCGAATGAATTAAAAGGCCAAAACTGTCTATTTGTTATTGGCGGAGGGGAATTTGCTAATCTTATTAGAAAGTATGATTCTGAAATAGGATTTTCAGAAGATATAACTCATGAAACAGCTATTGATTCAATGGATATCTTAGCTAAATTGCTGGATGATAAATTAGCATTTACAGAAATTAGTTATTCTATCGAAACTGCTGAGAAAATAGCTAATTCTAATAAAATACCAATTATGATCTGTTCAGAGATTCTAAAGGAAAATGAACCTTTCAAACATTCTTGGGATGTTACTTCTGACTCAATTGCAGCTTATATTGCAAGTCTTTTAGGTTCTAAGCTTTTGATTGCAACAGATGTAGATGGTATTTACACTAAAGATCCATCCTTAAGCGGTGCAGAACTCATAAGCAATATTGATGTAAATGAACTACTAACTTTTGAAGAATCATCAATCGACTTAAGTTTGCCTGCTTTGTTAATTGAGTATGGATTAGATTGTTATGTAGTAAATGGAGAATATCCTGAAAGAGTTTTATCTATTTTAAATCAAAATTTAGATGATTCCTTTAATTGCACATTTATTAATGTCCTTAATAGAAATAAATGATTTAATAGGATTAATAACAATCTTGCTGTCTTTTTATTAATTGGTAAAATAAGCTGAAATTTTTTAGTTGATTTTGACTTTGTTGATTTTGACTAGAAAGATTTCTAATCATTAAGTTTATAAATAAATAAATCAAATATTTATAATATATTCGGTGATATATATGGAAAAAGTAAACTGTCAATCTTGTAAACAAGAAATACCATTAATTGAACCTTATG
>ONYG01000246.1 GCA_900321995.1 uncultured Methanobrevibacter sp.
AAAATTGGAAATAATAAAGATGTTTGAGGAAGCAAAATTGGATAATTTGGAAATCATTGAAACAGACATCAAATTTGTTAAGATAGTCATAAGGGATGGAAAAGAGCTTTTCCGTACAATTGTAAAGTTTACAGGAGAAGAAAAATCAGTCCTTCCTGAAACATCTGTAGGAGTGCAAAACAGATATGAGGACATCTGTCAAAACTTTGATGAGAGATTCCTGAATCAATTCAATAAGATGAAATCTAAAAAAAGTAAGAAAAACAATGAAAAATAATGTAATTATTGGTGGATATCAAAGGATATCAAATAATTAAAAATGAAAAAATAAAGAGGGATAGAAAAATAAGAATGATTCTTATATCCTTCCCCTTAAATCCACTAAATGATCACAAAATGCTTTTATCCATTTCATTAAAAGGATTTCTTGAAAATAGCCAAACGATTAAAGCAATGAATGAAATTGAAATTGCACCAATCATTACATAAGACCATCCTCCTTGTGACCATAAGAATGATGCAGATGCACTTCCTACCGCACCAAAGAGGAAATTGTTTACTACAAATACTGTATTCAATCGGCTGCGCTCTTCATTGGATAAGGCAAATAATCTTGCCTGAGATAAAACAGATATCCCTTGTACAGCAATTGAAAACACAGCTGCAATAAGTACAATTGCTAAAATGGAATCAGAAAAAACATATCCTCCAACCATAGTGACAAGACTAAGAATTATGAATGCGCCTAATGCAGGCACACTTAAACCTTTATCCTGTAATTTTCCAAGCCCTAAACCAGCTACTGCAGCAACAAGACCTGCCAAACTAACAAGCCCTATTTGAAAAGTATTGTAATTAAAAGGGGCATCTGACAAAAGGAATGTTAATGAAGTCCAAAATATGTTAAAGACCAACCCAAAAATCAATCCACTATGTAACAATATCCTCACTAAGGTTTTATGCCTTTTGAATGTAGTGAATACACTGAATATGAGGCTACTATATGATTCAAGCTTATTTTTCCTTGGAATCTCAGGTAAAACAATTATTATTACCAAAGCCATTAGCAAGTTTAAAATAGCTGCAATTATGTATACTGATCTCCATCCCCAAAATCCTGCAATGATTCCGCTTACAAATCTTGAAAACAATATGCCTGCAGTAATTCCAGATGAAACGATTCCAACTATATGTCCACGTTCCTCCTCTTTGCTCAAGTCGCCTGCAAGAGGCAAGATGATCTGTCCAGATACTGTTACAATACCCATGCAAAATAATGATAAAGACAATATCATGAAAGAAGGGGATAATGCACAGGACAATAATGCAATAATGGATAATACCATAACAATGCTTATCAATCTTTTTCTGCGTACAAAATCACCCAATGGTACAAGGAATAGAATCCCTAATGCATACCCGATTTGAGTTGCAGTAACCAATAATCCACCACTTGCTGCAGAAAGCCCAAAACCATTGGTGATTTGCACAAGCAGGGGTTGGGCCCAATACAAATTACCTATTGCAAGACCAGAGCATATTGCAAACAATCCCGCCAATAAGGTAGTCATTTGAACTGTTTTTTCACTATTCATCCACTAACCTCCTTAACTCAACACTATAAACCTAAACTTAGGAATCAATAATATAATATTCATAAATAGAAAATATCAATATTCTTTCCCATTTCCAGGAAAATAATTTAATTGTATTTAAAAATTTAAAAATTAGCATATAAATCTTTAATGTGGCATTGATGCCACTTTATTTAAAAAAAGTTATTTAATTTATTATAGAATAATTGATATATGATTTATATTTTTGCAAATTAGAAAAATTAAAAAGATTTATAAACAAATAATTAAATATGGATGAAAGAAAACTGGAGTATTATGAAAGGAAGTATGAACGAAATCCTGTCGAAGATGCAATAAAATATCTCAGCAATAAATGGACATTGCATATATTGAGAGACTTGTTTTTAGGGAAAAGTCATTTTAATGAATTTAAAAGCAATAGAAAAACTTTAGATAATAAATCATTGTCCCGGTGCCTTAAAACCATGGAAACAAATGGTTTGGTCTATAAGAAAATGGATGAGGAAGAGCCTAAAAATACTGAATATTTCCTAACGGAAAAAGGCCAATCATTTAATAAGGTGTTTTATGAATTGTTATTGTTTGCAATAGAAAACGATAAAGACAACGAACATTATTCAGAGCAGTCTAAAAAGGAATTAAAGGAAATGTATAAGGAAATTTTACAGATTGAATAAAAGATGGATTGAAAAACTATCAAAAGGGATTAATGTATAATTTAAGAAAAATAATATCTGAAGATTTTGAAACACGATTTGAATTACAATAACGATGATGGGGCGAAGAAGATGAACCTTAAAGAAAAAAGCAATATGACAATCATTGGAGGTACACGCGGTTTAGGAAGATGGTTTGCGGAACACTTGAAAAATGACTTCAACATACGCAT
>ONYG01000271.1 GCA_900321995.1 uncultured Methanobrevibacter sp.
AAAAAAAAAAAAAAAAAAAAAAAAAAAAAAAAAAAAGCTTTTAAAGAATAAAAAAAGAAATAAGCTTTAAATAAATAAAAAAGAAATAATCTATAAATAAATAAAAAAAAGAAATAATTTTTAAGTAAATAAAAAAAGAGAAGAATGGGACTGTCCAAAAACTATTTTTCTATTCGTAATATATAAAACTTTTTTTATTCTTTTTTCCTTTTAATCTTAATTTTTACTCCTATACTTATTTCACATTATAAATTAATTTTTACTCCTTTTTACTTACAATTATCTCCCACAGCCTTGAAGGGCAATAGGAACATATTCTTTAAACTTTCCATTAGTTAAAAAATCAGTATTTTCAATTAGGTACTGGCTTTCTAGCTTATTATACTTAGATAAGGCAATTTGACTATTTATATAACCTTTTTCTTCTATCAAATTCATAAGCCTTTTTCCATAGGTTAATGTAGAATCAATAATACGTTGTCTCATTAAATCCAAAAGCTCATTTTCTTCAATACCTAACTCATTTAAAGTGCTTTCCATTTCATCAATTATCAATAAGCCCCAGTCCTTTAGAGTGACCTTACTACCTTCCCATAACAATTTCATATCAGGATCATAAGCAGATTCCGCAGTAATCTCTTCATTATATCTTGCTTCCTCTTGCCAATCAGCATAGTCTGACTCCTCCTTTATAAGCAAAAAGATTAAAAATAGATGCAAAAATTTCATATCATTTTTAATCAATCCACATTTATAAAAAGGATTAATATCCAATGTTCTTATTTCAACATATTTAATCCCATCTTGATTTAAGGAAGATAAAATATCTTTAGGGTCCTTAGATTTTAGCCTGATTTGAGTGTATAACTCTTTTGCTTGGGAAATATATCCTTCATCAATAAATGATTGAATATCCCTTGTAAACTCCTTTACAGAATCATAATTTGGATACAATGAATGGAGATTCTTATATCCGCATGATGCATTCCTGAATGAAGGTCCCTTTAGGCTATAGACACTTCCTCTGTTATCAGTGTTTTCCATCAGATTCCTGCATTCTTCAGTAAATGTGTCATGGGCAGCTACAGAACAGCCAGTAAGATAAATAATAAGCCAGACATAACGAATATAATTACGAGAGATTTTTAAATAAAGTTTATCCTTAAATTCCTTGTAGGATATGCCCTTAAAATCATCATTTTCCTTATGAAACAAAAATAATTTCCTAATCATATCTTCCTTAAATGAAAAATTGAAATGAATTCCAGATATCATCTGTTTTCTAAGGCCATATTTCTTAGCCAGTCCTTTCCTATATTCCATAGATTCCTCTGCAAGCCCCTTTCCTTTATACTTTGCTATTGGAATCTTGCTTGACTTTGGAAGAATGCAAGGCAATGATTGAAACCAAAGATACTCATCATCTTCTAAAGATCCATTCACCAAATCTGAAATAAATGAAAAAAATGAAAATGCCTCATCTACAGTATCAAAAGCAGGAGTGATAATCTCTATTTGGCTTTCTGAAAAGTCTGTAGTAATATAAGGATTAGTAAGCTTATTTCCAAATATCTTTGGATGTGGGCTGAGAGACAATTCTCCATTTCCATGAACTCTTAAGCTTTCCCATTCTATTCCAAATGAACCTTTCAGCAATTCATCAGGACTTAAACTCTTTTCAATAAATGATAAATTAAAAATATCATCCATCTTATCACCTCAAAACCTATTAAAAAATATTAAAATTAAAATTTACTAATCACCATTTTCCTTAATCAGCTCATTTTAAAATTGAATTTTAAAAATTACAGTTTTACTAATAAATTCCTTTAAAAATTGAATTTTAAAAATTACAGTTTTACTAATAAATTCCTTTAAAAATTGAATTTACAAATCACCATACTCTCTAATCAATTCCTCTAAAGATTTTCCATTTTCCAATGAGTCCAATAAGTGTTTTCCAGGGTTTGTCTTATTTTCAAGATTTTCATATAATGATATAAGAAAGATCTCTTCACCTAAATTTCTCTCCTTCAATCCATCATATGCCAAATCAAGAACATTCCTAGTTAATTCTTCTAAATCTTTTTTATTGATTGAATCAGGTATTTCCCTTTTAATTAAGAATTTACGGAGCTCATTAGAATTATAACTATTGTGATAAACCGGTGAGTTAAAAAATAAGCTCTTAAGCTCATTCAACTTATGTTTTAATCCAACATGAAAAGCAGCTACAGACATTGAATTCCCTATAGGTTGGGTGCAAATGCTCCTATATTCCAATGTTCCCCTAAAAGTCAAATTAATGAATTTAAAAGCTCTTAGATAATTTATATCATCAATGGAAGGCTTAAACTCTGTAGTTTTATATTCCCCTTTACAGTAGTATTCACCTATAATCTTTTCACTATTAAAATAATCCTTTAGATTCATAGAAGGAAAATTAATATAAATGCCATTTCGCTCTACACAATAGATATCCAATGATTCCAAGTATGAAAGCAATTCCTCCATACCCTCAAATTCAATATCGTACATTCCAATATTATGAGGATTTACTCCATGAGTGCTATGCTCCCATAATATATCCCTAAAACAAAGATAATCCTCATTTTCTTCTAATAAAACAGAGTTAGAAAATAAAAGCGCCTTTATAGGCTCTAATTTTGAGAATATATTTATAGTGTCCAATAATTCATCATAAGGAACATCCAATTGAACCTGAGAAGCACTTGAAAACATTCCATAAGCAGGATAATTATGAAAATACATCATCTTATCAGAATATTTTGGAAATGACTTTAAATGATTGAAAAGCATCAAATACCTTTCATTTGGTATTGGAATCTCATTATTGTATTTCCTATATGGATTGATTCCCATACCAGTTAATGTATGATTGTATTTTTCAAATTCCCCTTTTACAAAAGCATAATATTTTTTAAAACGCTTATTTATTGTAAAAAGATCCTCTTCCTTACCCATAGCAAATTCTATATTATTATATGAACAGTCATAACAAAGCATATCCCCAGTCAAGCTATCCTTTAAAGCATAGATATTCCCTTCATAATCTTTTCCATCAATTTGAAATGTATCAAATTCATTTAAGAAACTCTCAGTTACTTGATGAACAATGCTAAAGTCTACAGCTTCCTTATTAAGATTAACAATAGGAATCTCAATCTCTATACCTATGTATTCCTTACTGTCTTTTTTTGTTGGCATTAAGAAAGTGTCATATAATTTTTTTCTAATATCCTCATTTGATATATGCTTATCATCAGCATAGCCTGATTCATAATAAGCATTAACATCATTTTTATAGGTCCCTTCTTCATTTGAAATGCCATTGTTTCTAATATATGAATTTCCCCAAATCTCATTCTTAAGAGAATTTTCTAAAATACCCTCTTTTTCCATATTATCACCATATTATAAAATTACTCATTTTGTAAATTCAATACCAATTAAACCTTTTCCTAATAGAATTCAATTAAATTGAACTAATCACCAAGCATACTCTTCATCCATATCCTTTTTTAATGATTCAATAAACTTTTCAATGAAATTTAACTGCGCTTCAGTTTCAACATACTCATTTACATGAACATCACTTTCAAATAATAATTCGCCATTAAAAAAGGAAAATGTCTTATTTATAGGTACTTTTTCCCAATTTTCATAGCTTAATGGCTGTGTAGAAAACATTATGCTACTGCCTTTCTTTAAACAGTGCAAGGAGTTCTTAAAATTTGTATGAACATACATCTGTTCCCCATCAGAGAGAATAAGATTCAATTTATTTGTACAAGACATTTCCTCAATAAGAGTTGACACCACATCAAAGCGTTCCTTCAAGCTTAAAGGCTCCCCTTTAGAGGATTCTAAGCAGTTGACATTTTCAATAATATGCAATAAGATCCTTTCAGAATCAGTTTCTCCCTCTTCCAAAGTGCTGTATTTACATAAATCAGGACAATCGAAAATAGTACCATTATGAATTAAAGTCCAAGTTCTGCCATTCAAGTCCTTTTTCACAAAAGGATGGCAATTATAAAATTCTAAATTGCCTATTGTGGCTAATCTAATATGCGCTATTGAATTTTTACAAATAATTGGATTTAATAGAATATTGCCTAACATTACGCTACTTCGAGCCTTTACTGGTTCCTTTAGTATTTTAAATTTATCATCATCTAATATAGCCAATCCCCATCCATGAGGGTGCTCTTCACAATGACTATAAAAATTTTTTAGATAATCGTTCAGTTCCACTTCTTCAGATGATGAAAATCCAAATATTTCGCACATATTTTACCTCCCTATTTCTATAACAATTGTTATATTTTTTATGATATATAAATTTTATCTAATGGAAAACAGAAAATAGTTAATTAAGTTAATAGTTAACTTATGTCTTTATTTTACTCTTAAACTATTAAAAACTAAATTAAATGATATAAGGACATTAAAAAATTTAAAAAAATTAAAAAAAATTAAAAAAGTATATATCTGATAAATAATTAAATAAAATATAACAATAGTTATATTTTAAGAAAGATATTCTAAATTCTTAAAAGAACAAAAGGAAGAGTGATTAAATGTGTGAAGAAATAAATAATGAAAAAGAGTACAAACTATTAATCAGCCAAGGAATCGATGATGAAAACCAATACAAATTCTTTATAGAAAGATTATCAAGCAAAAAAGAGTTTAATTGGAGTGAAATAAAACCAGAAGACTATAAAGATATAGAAGAAGAGACCTTCAGAAATATAGATATGACAATCATATTGGCAGGACTTTATAAAAAGAATAAGGAATTGATAGAAAATTTAGTGGAAAAGTCAGAAGAAAATAATATTCCATTTATTCTTATTAAACCTTATGGAATGGAACTTGTACCTGAAAACCTAGAGAGGAAAGCTGCAGCTTCAGTAGGATGGAATGCTGATTGCATAATAGATGCAATAAAAACTATAACTGGAGGAGATGATTGGAAAAGTCTATGCCAATCAATTGAAAGCCAATCCAAAAATTAAAAATAGATAAAAATAAAAAAAACACTTGAAAAAATAGAAAAAAGTAGTAGCCTCAGTAGCAAAAAGAAACTAATACATTAAGAAAAATATACAAAAAAGAATTAAAAAAAGAATATAAAAAAATAACCCATTAAGAAAAATAAATAAAAAAAGATTATGCTCTATTTATGAGCAAAAGCATTTAATATTTCTACACTTTTTAGTAAATTTCTAATTAATATTTAAGAATTTCCTAATTAATAAATATTG
>ONYG01000244.1 GCA_900321995.1 uncultured Methanobrevibacter sp.
AGAAGGAAGAATAGAAGGAAGAGAAGAAGGAAGAGAAGAAGGAAGAATAGAAGCTGAAAATAAAAGAAATCATGAAATTGCACAAGATATGATTGAAGATGGAAGATATAGTATTGAAGAAATAGCAAAAATAAGCAAGCTAGAAAAAAGCATCATTAACCAGCTAATTTTAGGGAAATGAATAATATAAAAAAATAAAAACAGTTTTTTCATCTTTAAATCGTGAGATCAATAAATCATAAATTTTCCAATCAGATTTTAAAGAAAAATAGATATGGGATGTTTTAAAAAATCCCTTAATTAAAATCTTTGCAAAAATCAATGATTGCAGATTTGAACTTAAATGCAGCCTCACCAATGATAAGTATTATATCAGAATCTATCTTCAAGGCTTCCTTAAGACCATTAATCACTTGATCCTCACTGGCTCCAAGAGTCTTTTTAGACTTTTGCTCTATGGCCTTTTTGCTTAAGACAAATGTTTCCTCAAGCTCTTCAATTGAATAGACCTCTGATAAGTTAAGCTCTTCCTGTTTTCCATCTTTAGAAAGTTCAATTAGCTTTTCTGCAGCATATCTTGAGTCATAAGAAGCAGGAACAATATAATCCACATTTCCAATTGCAGAATCAAGTATGTCAAAATCACCATCTATGCCTGATTCAGAGCTTACAGTGATTACAACAGCAGTCTTATCGTAAATCTCATTGATTGCATGTAAGATAGTCTCAACACCTGCCGGATTATGTGCATAATCAACCATGATAGTTTTTCCATCAATCTTGCCTACAATATCCATACGGCCATCAACACCCTTGAAGCTGGAAAGTCCTTTTTGAATTTCATCATTTGACAATCCTAAAAAGACCTTTGCTGCAATGATTGCACCAGTTGCGTTATAGATATTATGAAGCCCATCAAGAGTCAATGTAAATCGATATTCCTCATCAGCAGATGAAAGTGTAAATTGCCTATTCTTCAAGTCAATATCCATTGCAATATAGTCTGGCTTTTCATATCTTATTCCGCATTCACATTCATAGTATCCACTACCAGATATTGTTTCATTGATTTTGATGTCTCTTCCACACCAACATGGCTTAGTGTGTATAAATCCATGATGAGATTTTTCATCAATATTTGGATTTTCACTATGAGAAGAACCACTAACAATACTTAAAGAATCACCTTGAGAAGAATCATCACCATAACTAAGAGAACCACCATGAGAATAAGAATCTTCTTCAAAATCGACATGAACCGAAGAGTTATCTACTTCATAGTTTTCATTAAGTTCAATTCCAAAGCTAATTTTTCCTCCGTAAAATTTTATCTCATCTAAAAGCCCAATTATTGTAGGGTCATCACTATTGAATATTAATGTTCCCTGATTTTCTTCAATACCTTCAATAAGTTCTCCTTTAACTCGCGCATATTCTAAAAATCCTCTGTCTATATGAGATACATTAGTTTTTACATCAAACTGATTTTTTTCTACAATAGATTTTTTATTGTCTACAATAGAATTTTTCCCTATGAAAACATCACTTTTTTCATCATCTTTTATGCCACTTTCAGCAGATGAAATGGAAGCATCATTATTAGGGATCTTGTCTTCATCATTATCATTATGTGCATCAGGGTCCACCAAATGATCAATTGTAATATTAGTCAATATTGCAAAATTAGGATGTGTCAAGTCAATGACAGACTTAAGTCCTCCAGGAGCGCCATCAGTTCCAGTCTCCAAAATAGCCACATCACCATGAAGTCTAGTCTGGAGAGATGGTATAAACTCATTATTCCCTTGCATTCCTGCAAGATTATGTTCAGCAGGATTGATTCCTGCAGAATAAGCTATATGCTTTAGAAGAGTTGTTGTAGTGGTCTTTCCATTAGTTCCGCTAATGCATAATATAGGTTTGTTTGGCATGAAAAGCTTAAAAATATCTCCCAAATGAAGAACTTGAATGCCATGTTCCCTTGCAATGGATAGAACCTTGGCGTTATCATTCATGCTTGGAGGAGGAATGATAAAGTCAATCTTCTTGAAGAATTCATCAGGATGTCCTCCAAAGAATATCTCAATATCATAATCATCAAAAGAAGAATAAAACCTGCAATCTTCACGACTTGATATGTCTGTACCGACAACATTTAGTCCATTATCCATAAGGATACGTGCAACCAGGTTTCCAACTACACCACAGACCCCAATTACTCCAAAGGTCTTACCTTCTAAAGAGAGGTTTTTCAATTCCTCATCAGACATGCTTGAAAGCTCTAAACTTTGCAATTTAAACACCTTCCATAAAAATTAAAAAAAGAATAAAAATAAAATAATAGTTAAAAAAATAAAAAAAGAAAAACTAAAAGGCTTAGAGAAACATTAATCTAAAAGCCCCAAAGCCTAAAAATTATTCGTACTTTCTACAGCCTTCCTCTAAACCGGAAACTATCTTTTCCATGATTCCTTCAGGATCTTGCATTAATTGAGGGCCTAAGTGAAGAATGGTATCTCCAGGTTTAGAATGCTTGATAGCAAGCTCTGCACCTTCTTCCATAGTTCCTGCAATGACCTTAACTGCATCAGAATCCACTGCTGCATCTAAAAGCTCTTGAGCAGGCTCAAGGTCCACCCTTTGATAAACCTCATTGAATCCTGTTGCAACCATTACATCAGCATATTGTCCCATAAGCTTACCGGTTTCCTTCTTGTCCCTATAGGTTGAAGTGTCAAAGTTATCCAACAATAGAACAAGAGACCTATCTCCTAAAAAGTCAAGGGCTGCAGTGATACCTTCTATAAGATATGAAGCGTCAATATAAACTTCCCTTCCATTATAGTCTCCAATATACTCCATATGTACTGAAAGACCCTTGAAGTTAGCAAGACCTTGCTTGATTGTCTCTACAGGCAAGCCATAAGCCATGGAAATAGCTGTAGCAGCTACTGCATTCTCATAATAATAACTCATCATATGGAATTCAGATTGGAAACTGCCTTTTTTAAGTTCATTGGATTTGTTTCTGAATTTATAAGCAATATCAATTGCGCCTTTAGCGCTGTCACCAATAAAATTACATACTTGTCCTTCACCAATAGCAATCTCTTCAAAGTTTGCCACCTTATCGAAGAATTCGGACTTTTTGCTTGGGTCATAATTAGGCAAGTCCTTAACCATTGCATAAAAGATTGCATCAGGTCTAGCATCTTTAACAGTGTCTTTACAATGAATGCTTGTTATGAAGTTTTCACTGTTTTTTGCAATGAACATTTTTCTTTGAGTGTATCTTTCCATAGAGCCACCGAATTCAGAAAGGTGCTCTTCATAAATGTTAAGGAGAGCTCCAACCTTAAGCTTTAGCTCTGCCATCAAACCTGCAGTACCGTGAGGAAGTTCTAAAACAGCAATATCTGATTTTTCAGGAATTCCTTTAATGATTCCGTCAACAATTACCTCACTTACAAGGTTTTGAGTCATGGATGAACAGATCCATACTTGATAACCTGCAGTTCTGAATATTTCAGTCACCATATGAGTAGTACTGGTCTTTCCAACACTGCCTGTAATTCCGATAATGTCAATATCAATGAAACTGTCACAAAGACGGCCAAAGTCATCGTTTGAAAATACTTCAAGATTAGCCTCTTTAATGATCTTATAAGCTGGAGAGTTTTCAGGAACAGTTGGAGAGAGATAAACAGTATCTATTCCATCAAGATTAGGCTTGAATACTCCTAAGTCTAATTCCACTCCTTCACTTTCCATAATTTTTAATGTCTTTTGAACATCCATATGGAAGTCTTCTAAGTTCTTTGGATCAGTTATCTTTACCGTATGACCTGCATAGTTTAATAATCTTGCAACAGGACGACCTGCATTTCCTGCTCCTACAACAATAACATTCATAGTTACACTCCGTATGTAATTTTATAATTTTGTGAATATGATTAATTAAAAGATTTAATAAACTAAATTTTCATTCCACATCTCAGAAAATGAAAATAAAATTCAATAAACTAAATTTTTATTCCATATTAGCTTATAAAAAAGATATAGTTTATTAAATAATGATTTATATGATATTATTTATTATTTTCATATATAATAAATCTTTTTAAAAAATAAGTCAATTTAAAGAACTTTCACTAAATTTGATAAAAATAGATTAAAAATAGACGATGGTTAAAAAGTTCTCTATAAAAAATTAGATAATAGCTAATAAAAAATCTTGAAAAGACTTAAAATTAATCAAATTTATAAATAGTTATATATAGTAAACCCAAATTAAAAATAAAAAGATTAGATTTAAATAATAAGAATTATAAAGAATTTAACAAATTATATAATCTTATAAATTTATAAAAAAGAAAAACAAAACAAAAAAATCACATCAATAAAAAAAACAATCTGAAAACAAAATTGATTTAAAATTGTAAAAAAGATTAAAGATTATTAAATTAGTTTAAGAATGTTAAATTGATTTAAGATTGTTAAATTGATTTTAGAGTGTTAAAAATACTTTAATAAATCAATAGATTTATATATGTCTTTTTTTATAATTTTAACTACATCATAACAGAAATAATTAAAAATAAAAACTAATTATTAAAAAACAAATTAAATATTGATGTGATTTTATGGCATGCAAAAGAAGAATGAAAAATCCAGAAGACAGATTAAGAAAAAGAAGCCATGCTATACTTGGGGAAACTGTACACCAATATTTTAATCTCCCTGGCCAATATATAGGCGCAATAGAGAATGAAATCCCTGATGGAGACAATAAGGAAAAAAAGACTGACGGATCATACCTTGTCCAAATAGGCGAAATTAAAATAATTATAAACATAGAGGATGAAAGTTCAAGAATAAATAAAGAAAGCTTAAGCAAATCATTTGAATATGCAATTAACATGATTTATGCCCATAAATTAGCAATTTATTCTGTCATAACAACACCTATCCCCTTAAAAAAATGCGAAAAGAATATTATTTTAGCAAAACAATCTTATTTAAGCCAAAAATAATATCATTCAATGAATTTGACGGAGATGAAAAACTAAAAAAATATAAAAATAAAATAAAAAATGATGAATATTTTTCAAACACAGAAGGGTATGATTTAATAAATATTCCTCGAATGTATGAAAAAAACAATGAAGAGATTCTTGAGAAAGTCTGTATAATATTCTCTAAAATGAAAATGAAAGACGACCTTATAAAATATGAATTAGGAAAATGTTTAGAATGCGTGATACACAAATATGCAAAAACATTAGACGACATTAACCGATTAGAAGAAGTGATCAACATGACAAAAGTAGTAAACCATAGAAAAGAATTCATAAAAAACATCCAACAAAAAGGAATCAAACAAGGAATAAACCAAGGCAGAAAAGAAGGAATCAAACAAGGACAAAAAGAAGGAGAAATAAAACTAGCAAGAAAAATAGCAGAAACAATAGGCATAGAAGAAACTACAAAAATAACAGGAATAAGCAAAGAAGAAATACTAAATAAAAAAATATAAAAAAATCTAATCCTCAAAATGAGGATTAAATTATATTTTTAAAATAAAAAATATTATTCAAAGTCTAAAAGACCTTCAATATCATTATAAATAACCTTTAATCCACACATTGAAGGCACATAATTAGCTGCTTTTGCAGAATTGACACCGATGACCTCATAACCCATCTGTTCGATTGGAGCAACTACCATACAAGTATCACAACAGATCTTACCGCCTGCCTGTTCAATTGTATCAAGATATCCTAAACGTTTAGCTGCCTCTTTAATGTTTATGGAAGTGCAAACCCAAAGTTCATTCTTAATCTTTTTACCTTTCACTATCTCTGCAACCTCTTTAACCTCTTCAAGGGAAGCATGAGGACATCCTAAACAAACAAGGTCAGCATATCCTTCTGCAGTTGATAATTTTTCTCTAGTGTTTTGAATATCTTCTTTTGTAATAGTTATCTTTTCATCCACTTCAGATACGGATGCGTTTTTATATTCGGGAGTGATTCCTTCCACATGATAAAGAGCTACAGCACCAGATGATGCAAGAGCCGCACCAAGTGCTTTTAGATTGCCATTAGAAACATCCCATGATTTATTTTGCATTTTAAAGTAAGGAACTCCGTCCTTAACCACTTGACCGACAGCATAGCCTAAAGCTCCAAAGTCTGCCCTTTCAAGTTCACATTCCACATCAACAAGTAAATTAGCTTTTCTGTTTTCATCCAAATGGAACCCATATAATGGAGTTTTGCCTACAATAGCTGCAGCAAGAGCTCCAGGACCTCCTTCACGATTGGTTCTTGCACCTATTACTGAATTGACATAAGCAACAGCTGAAGATTCAGACCATGACACATGATCTCCAAATCTTGGCACATTTCCAATAAGATATGGAGTGCAAGTACATGTAGTGCTTATTCCAAGAGCCCCATAAGCATTACAGATATCAACTTGCTTTTTAGCAAAATCTGCAGGAAAACCAAAGTCTTCCCAATTGTCAAGGTCAGTACCTGCTGGATTAAGTGTAGCGGATATGGTTGCAATTCCACTTTTGTCGCTTATGGTACCATTTTCATTATAAATTATTTCAGATGTGCTTGCAAGGTCCTCAAGATACTCAAGGCCTGCTTGACCGATAGTCTTATAAGACACTCCTGAAACCTGTGCAGACTTAATGTCAACAAATTTCTCTGCACCATAAATGTCTCCTAATGCAATTAATATATCCATACTTTTTCTAATGGTTTCTCCATACTCCCCATTAGCCATCTTCTCTTCTTCTTTTGTTAAAAACATAATAATCACTAATAATTTAAATCAAGCATTAATCATGCATTATAATAATAAAAATCAATCCTGATAATTAAAGGATAATCTCAACTTACCCTTTTCATAAAATCAATGCCTGAAGAAATATTCCTATTAATCTTTTTTCTTTTAAAATAATATATATTTTCCTAAATAATAAAAATGCTTATAAAATAAATAAACAAAAAAATAAAACCAAAACTAACAATACAATAAATAAAAAATTAAAACCAAAATAATAATACAATAAATAAAAAAAACAAAAATAAAAATTATAAGAAAAAATTAATAAAAAATAGTCTTCAAAGAATAAATTTCTCTCTATTTACGCAATATTTAAAAAAAATATATATTAACTTACTATAAAAAATTAATTATGGTAAAGAAAACTGTTTGGTCATTATCAGCAGTGTGTTTTGCAATGTCAACACTGCTAAGTTTAGTAGGGATAATATCTGTTATCCAACTTTATTTTCACGTATCAATTTATTTTGCCAGCCTATATGCCAGCATATTTGCAGGGTCATTAGGAATATCTAGTTTAATCACCCCTGCAGTTTTCTCAAGATTTGAAAAAAAAGAGAATGATGCTGATTATTCTGATAATTACTGCAATATGTAATCTAATCCAATTCTTCATTACAGAATACTATATAGGCCTTGTATTTAGAATCATTCCTGCAATACTTTATCCAATAGCAGTAAGTTCTGCATTAACAATTGTAGGAGAAATAAGTCCTAAAGACACTAATAAGGTAATTTTAGGAGTTTCTGCAGGAAGTATCGTTGGACTTTCAGTAACTTCATACTTAGGATTAAGCTTTGGATATCAAGCAGCAATGCTATGGTATTGCCTTATTGATGTTCTTGCATTTATATTAATATTTTCATTTGTATCAGAATTTGAAGGAAACAAGGAACCTGTAGCTATCCAGATAGGTCATGCAAAAAGTAAATTGTTCTTAATTTCAATCATTTATGTTTTCTGTATGGTTGTAGGGATAAGCATAACCTATAATTATATTCCAACATATCTAAACCAAATAACCCATCTCGATGCTAATATGCTCTTTTTCACATTATTCCTAATGGGCTTAATATCAATGGTAGGAACAACATTATTTGGACATTTAATTAATAAAAATGGCAACGCCACAGTCCTATTTTATCCTATAGGATTTACCGCAATAATGTTTTTCGTAGGTCTTTTTGCTAAGCTTCCATTCCAAGAGTTCTGCATATTGATGTTATTTTCAATATTTGATGGTTCTGCATACACAGTTTCACAATATTGGATTACAACTGCAGTTCCAGAGGCTCCTGAATTTGCAAACGGAATATTTCTGTTATTGTGCAATCTAGGAATATTCATTGGAACAATGGTAGGGGGATTCATCATAGGAATGATAGATATACTATACATATTCTATGGATCAATAATAATGATGCTTTTAGCAATTCCTTTCGTCTTGCTAAGAATTAAATTCTATCCAAATATCCATAGATAATCTTTCTTTTTTTAATTTTAATAAAGGTTTTAATCTAACACCCATATATTAAAAAATATTAAACAATACCTTATTTTTAGATATAACTTATTTTAAGATAGATATAACTTATTTTAAGATAGATATAACTTATTTTAAGATAGATATAACTTATTTTAAGATAG
>ONYG01000243.1 GCA_900321995.1 uncultured Methanobrevibacter sp.
AAACTCCTTAAAAAACTCTAATGAAACCAGTTCAGGTGACATGTTTTGGCTGAAAGGATCCAAAAATATTGCATCATAAGTGTTGTCTTCCAGCTTTTGAATAACCTGCCTTGCATCATCAATATGAATTTTCAAGCCAATATTGTCTGGAATAATTGTCTCTTCCAATTCCAATGATGCATAATCACACTCTATTAAAGACTGTTCTATGGCTTTTTTTGTAATGTCATGAGCCTTTATTGGAGAAGGAACCATCAAACCTGCTGCAAGAGTTGGCTTGGATATTTCCAGCATATCTATGTGGAGATCTGCACTTCCATCACTATTCTTTAAGAAGTCATCAATAGCTGCAGAGGAATTATATCCAAGTCCTGCACAGATATCCAAAATAGCTACATCTTCGCTGTAGTTTAGCTTTAGAGGCTTGATGAATTTTTCAAATGATTCACTTATAGCCCCAGTTGATGTGTGCAATGTCTCTACCTTATGATTTATTTCCTTTGATTTGATACTAAATGAACCATCATCTGTCTTTACAAAGTAGTCATTATATTCTGAAAAAATGGAATTTCTGTATTTTGCATCCTTGAATTTCCTTTCATTATCGAATGCCTCATTTATTAAATCATAAATGGTTTCATCAATTACAGTAGATTCTTCAACATAGCTCATTTAATCACTTGAAAAAAATAAATTAAAAAATAGTTTTTACAATTAAATATTAGTCAAATTATTATTTAAATATTAATTAAATTATTATTTAAATATGGTTAAATTATTATTTAAACATGGTTAAATTATTATCAAAATATTAAATTATTATTTAAATATGGTTAAATTATTATCTAAAAATTAATTAAATTATATTATTTAAATATTAATTAACTTGCCTTGCCCTCATTTTTTAAGGCCCTTTCTATAAAGAAATCCTGATATTCCTCAGGCAAATCATTAAAGTATGCACTAAATCCACAAACCCTTACAATAGGGTTAATATTTGATTCAGGGTTTTTTCTCGCTTCAATAAGTGTTTTACTGTCAATAACATTGATCTGCAATTGGAAAAATCCTGATTGGATGCTTGAGAAAATAAAGTCTGTAAATTCATCCATATGGTTCTTAATGAAATTTGATGAAATCATTAAGTCAACCACATTTCCATTGAATTTAGCTCCCCCGTAATCAAGTTTGGATGCGAAACGCAATATCTCAGTGAAATCTTTATTGTCATCTAAAGAAATATTGACAGAGAAAGGTTTTCCTTCTTTTCTTCCATCAAATGAAGCAGAAATCTCCTCACCTGCACTGATGTAATGCTGTGAACTTAAACCAAATTTGATTTTTCCACCAAATTCATTGGCATAATCCTTAAAGCAATCCTCTAAAAATTGAATTATCTCATTACTAAGGCTTAAAATTTCTTCATTATCCATACCAAAACGAGGAGTTATATTTTTCAAATCATTATATGCTTTCTGATACTTGTCTTTCTTAAAGTTATTCTTTCTCATTTTATTCAATTCATTTAATGAGTATTTTTTATCCTCAAAAACAAGCTTTTTTACAGCATATAAACTATTTACTGCATTTGCAAGTGAAACAGTTGTAATACCATAATGATTATACTTCGCTCCGCCTATGGAAATATCTAAACTTTTATCATTGCAATCATCAATCAATAATGAAAGAATAGGATCTTCATTCCAATTTATTCCGTCTAAATTTTGAATCAATGATTCAGCTTCCTTTTTAAGGTGATACTTATAGGAATTGAACAACTCATCAAAACTATTTATATTGCCCAAAAATGCTTCAGTTTCACCATCGAAAAACTCATTTAAAGGCTTTAAAAAGGATAAGCAGCTAATATTATTCTGTCCTAAATCTTTTCCAACCACAGAAGGTTCCCAACAATTTGATATGACATAATTATTTGCATCCTCTTTATCATATCCAAAGTCAACCATCTTTTCAATAAGAACTTCATCATTGGAAAACAATGGACTGCCTATTCCAGTCCCAATAGTTTCTAAAGACAGTTCTATTAAATCACGAGGAGTTTCATTGCTTACTCTCAATACAATCTTAGGATCTGTAAATCTTAATTCTTTTATAGCGCGAATAAACATATAAGTCAGGTCATTGTAGAAGTAATATTCCCCGTATTCATCGGAATATTTCCCCCCAAGAGTAATTGCTTGTCCAGTATCTCCCAACAACTGTGAACTTTTATACCAATAATACTTGTGCAAGGTCTTTAAAAATGATTTTATAAATTCATAAACTTCATCCTGACTTAAAAATCCATTATTTAAATCATCAAAATAGTAATCTTCAAGAATCTTATCTAATCTGCCCAAACCATTTAAGCCATGCCCAGTTTGCCATAAAATCTGATTATAGAATAAAATACGTTGCAAAGCTTCTTCAAAGTGCTCTGCAGGTTTATCAATCATATTTTCAAAATAACGTGCAAATTTGGCTCTTTCATTATGATTGGAATTCCTTAATTTTTTTGAAATTTCATAAATAAGCAATTCCATACCATCTAGCATATCCAGTTGATTTTTATTGAAATCAGAACTTAAATCACGGGCAAATCCACGACCCGCTTTAGGATGGAAATATATTTCATTATATGAATAGACAGACCCATTTAGGACTTTAGAATAGTCAATTGCAATGCCTTCAAAAACTTTTCCATCAAAATTCAAATTCTTTAATTCATCTAAGAAATATATGAATCCTTCTCTAGGAATGACAATTTCCACTTTCCTAAAAAGATTTTTCATTTGTAGTCCTTTATTAAACTTAGAGCTGGAAACATAAAATTTATGCATATTAGAAGCTAAATATGAACCTGCTTTTTCCTTACTTCCAAACTTTCTATTTAATTTAGTTATAGTGGAAGAATATATTATAGGCCTGGAATTAGATGTGCCTTTCCCACCTTGACGGCTAGTTAAACCTTTGATATTATCAAATAATCCCATTTTCTAACTCCTAAATACATTAAAAATAGTAATAGTGAAAAACACTAATAAATTCAAAATCACAATAATAGAAATTCTTTATATAATATTATTTTAGTAACTCATTAATAATATATTTATCATTATCATCAATGACTCTGACAACAAATAATGAAATTAAATAAACTATAAGGCCTATTGGAATAGCAAGCCACATGGATACATTAATATAATACAATACAATAGCTAGAATAATAGTTGCAATGATTAATTTAATCACTATGCCTAAAAGTCCAATACCTGGTTTATAATCTGTTTTAAATATGTGATAAAAGACTAGAATAGTTATTAATATTTCACTTAATACTGTAGCCATTGCTGCACCGTTATAATCAAACAATGGTATTAATATTAAATTAAGAATAACATTGAAAATTGCTGCTACAATATAAACTTTTGTTACAGTGAATTCCTTATTGATTGCATTTAAAAGTGTTGAAGCCGCACCATTAACAAATAAGAAAATTACTG
>ONYG01000242.1 GCA_900321995.1 uncultured Methanobrevibacter sp.
GTTAAAATTTATGTGCTAACGCACAACCTTGACTAAATTTTAAAAGCGCATTAATTTTTCAGCTAAGAGGATTTAAGGATAAATTTGTCTACATAAGTAAACATAAATGCATTTGTGACTGAGTGAACTTGGGTGAACTCTAAAGGCAGGAAAGTGATGATTAACACATCACATATACACATAGAAGGACAAGCCTTCTAGCATTAATAAAAATGATAATATAAAAGTAACCAAAAAAGGGAATATAAAAAATACCAAAATTGGTTACTTTTTTTGATGGATAAAAAATACTTTGGTATACTTCTTTACGAAGGAAAGGAGTATATCAAATGGAAGAAAATTTTAAAAATATGAAAGGACAATTAGAAATAATGAAAACGTTAGGTATTAAACCAAATTTTAGTGAATTAGAAAGAGCTTTTGGAATAGGAAGACATACTATTAAAAAATATTATGAAGGATATGAAGGAAAAAATCCTAATAAAAATCGACCTTCTAAGTTGGACAAATATTATGATGAAATTAAATCAAAAATTAATTTATGTGGAATTAATCAAATGGGATTGTATCAATATCTTTTAAATAAAGATAATTCTATAGGTACATATTCTAATTTTAAAAAATATTTATCTAAACATAATTTAAAACCTACTAAATCTTCTAAAGTTCATCTAAGATATGAAACTGAACCAGGAGAGCAACTACAGTTTGACTGGAAAGAAGATTTAAAAATGATTAGTAAACATGGTGAATTATTTGAATTTAATGTTTTCTCTACAACTTTAGGATATTCTAGGCTTCATAATTTTGTATATAGTAAAACTAAAACAAGAGAGGATGTGGAAAGATGTTTGATGACTACTTTTAAATATATAGGTGGTGTTCCTAAATGTATGCTTACTGATAATATGAGAGCGGTAGTTGATATAGAAGGTGACAAAAGAAAAGTAAATCCAGAATTTAATCAATTTGCTAAAGATATGGGAACATCTGTAAAACTATGTAAGCCAAGAACTCCTGAAACCAAAGGTAAAGATGAAACTGCTAATAAATTTATGGCTTGGCTAATACCATATAATCATGAATTTGAAGATGAAGAAGATTTAATTAGAATAATTGATAATATTAGAAACAAAGTAAATTCTACTGTAAACCAAACAACAAATATACCTCCTATACTTTTATTTGAGAAGGAAAAAGAATATCTTTCTCCTTTACCAAGTAATAGAGTTATGAGCTCATACTTAGTTAATGTAGAAAAATCGAAGGTCTACCCAGATTCTTTGATTTACTACAAAGGAAAAAGATACTCTGTTAATCCTAAATATATTGATCAATATGTTCAAGCCAAACAAATTGATAATATATTATATATATATCACAATAAACAATTGATAGCAACCCATGAAATTAATGATAAAATTATTAATTATGCTAAAGATCACTATTTAGAGGGATTACAAATAACTATGCCATACAAAGATAAAAATGATATAGAAAAATATACAGAAGAGAACCTAAAAAAACTAGATTTATTACTAGTGGGCAATAATGTTTAAAACAATTAAATAAACAAAACAAATTTTAAGAAAAAAATATATTTAGAAATGAGGTATTAATTATGATATATAATCAAGTAATAAATAACTTACAGAAATTAAAATTAGATAAGATGAGTTCATATTTATCTACGTATTTAGATGAAATAAATAAAAACAATATATCCTTTTTAGATGCTTTACTTAATCTTACTCAAAAAGAAATTGAATTTAAAGAACAAAGGGCATCTGAATTTAATATAAAGGTTGCTGGGTTTCCTTTTATTAGAACTTTAGATGAATTTGATTTTGATTTTCAACCTAGTATTAATAAAAAAGAAATTTTAGATTTAGCTACATTAAGATTTATTGAAGAGAAGAAAAATATTCTACTCGTTGGTTCAAGTGGTGTAGGTAAAACACATATTGCAACAGCCATAGGAATAGAAGCAGCAAAGAAAAGAATAAGTACATATTTTATAAGCTGCCATGATTTGATTACTAAACTTAATATTGCACATCAAGAAAACAGATTAAAAGATGCATTAAAGACTTTTAACAAATATAAATTATTAATTATAGACGAAATTGGGTACTTACCTTTAGATAAAAATGGAGCCAATTTGTTATTCCAATTAATAACAAAAAGATATGAAAAGAGTTCAACAATAATAACAACTAATCAACCTTTTTCTAAATGGGGTGAATTATTTAATGATAATACATTAGCTAATGCAATATTAGATAGATTGTTACATCATTCATATGTTTTTAATATTACAGGAGATTCTTATAGAATTAAAGATATGCTAAATCAAATGGAAAATATTAACAATTCAATGTAAAAAAATCATTCCCTAAATTGGTACTTTTTATTTTCCCTTTTTTGGTAATTTTGGTATTGACTTTTATACACAGCATGTATGCCATGTCAATATCATGCTGAGTGCCGTTGGGCATCAGCACGCCGATTACTCGGTCTTTGCCAAGTGCCTCGACACAGAGTGCAGCACAAATGGAGCTATCCTTGCCGCCGGAGATGCCAATGACCGCATTGCAACCAGGACCGTTTTCCTCGAAGAAGTCACGAATCCATTGGATACAATCATCTTTGACCTGAACTGCGTCAAACTTATACATATGCTTCTCCTTTCAAGATTTTCAGTTATTTTGGTTAAAAATGAATACGTAGTTATTAGAAGAGATCAAAAATATGGAAAGTCGTCGTTGGTAACTCAACAACAGTTTTACCATCACTGCTTAAAGCAGATTTGGAAATACGGCTGCTGTCAAAAACACTGTTGGTGGTGTAAAATTTGGTAATCAAACCAGATTGTACATATTATTATTTCAATGTGCTGTGTTTCCGTATCATCAAATTTTGTCTTAAAATGTTTCCTCCTTAATTTAAATTTGGAAAAAC
>ONYG01000241.1 GCA_900321995.1 uncultured Methanobrevibacter sp.
ATCAAAAGAATCATTGTATCCCTCCATCAGCTATCCTTAAGGCATCCATAACAGCCTGTGCCTTATTGATGCACTCTGTAAACTCATTTTCTGGAACGCTATCTGCCACTATTCCTGCACCTGATCTGATAAATACCTTATTGTCCCTTGCAAATGCTATTCTTATTGCAATGCAAGTGTCTAAATTTCCAGTCAAGTCAATATAGCCTATTGCACCGCCATAGATTCCTCTTTTATTATCCTCAAGCTCATTGATTATCTCACATGCCCTAATCTTAGGAGCGCCAGATAATGTTCCAGCAGGAAGAATTGAATCTATTGCAGATAAATAGTCACAGTCCTCTCTTAAATTTGCCTCAACAGTTGAGCCAATATGCATAACATGGGAAAACCTTACGATATCCATATATCTGTTTACCTTTACAGTCCCTATCTTGCTTATCTTACCTATGTCATTTCTTCCAAGATCCACAAGCATATTATGTTCTGCTCGCTCCTTTTCATCCGAGAGAAGCTCCCTTTCAAGTTCCAAATCTTCCTCATCATCCTTTCCTCTTGGACGTGTTCCTGCAAGTGGGAAAGTATAGACATGATTGCCTACAAGCTTAACTAGAGTTTCTGGGCTTGCTCCAGCTATCTCTATATCATCACTTGAGAAATAGAACATATAAGGAGATGGATTTGTAGTTCTAAGAACCCTATAGACATCAAAGAGGCTTCCTTCAATATCAGCTTCGATTCTATTTGACAAGACCACTTGGAAAATATCCCCTTCAGTTATATAATCCTTAGCTGATGAAACCATATTGCAGTATTCCTCTTTAGAGAAAAGGTATCTGAAATCAGATTTAAGACTAATAGGAAGATGTTTAGTTATTTCATTTCTTGCCTTGTCTATTTCATCAAATCTTTCGAGATTTTTCATATCCTCTATTGACTTAATAGTTTTTTTATTAGTCAAATGTTGTTTGAATTCATCATTTATCAAATCAGTGATATTATCTGACTTTATTACCTTGATTATATCCTCAATTGATTTACAGGCAGTTTCATATTCCTTTTCTAATTTATCAGCAGAAGAGTTTTCATTATTTATTTCCATATTTACAATGACAACAATCTTCTGCTTATAATTATCAAAGGCAATGACCTTATCAAAAAGCATCAAGTCAACATCCTTAAATGCATCCTGATTTTGAGCATCCAAGATGAGTGAAGGCTCACTGTATTTAATATAGTCATATGAGAAGTATCCAACCAATCCTCCAGAGAAAGGAGGCAAATTTTCAAGCCTTGGAGACCTGTTTTCATCAATGATTTTTCTGATATAATCTCCAGGATTATCTGTCTTTATAAAGAAGCACTGTTCATCATCATCTTCAAGATTGCAGTCACTAAGACTTGATTTTCCTTTTATTCTAAGATTGCCATCCTGGCAAGTTATCTCCAATATAGGATTAAAACCCAGGAAACTGTATCTACCCCAATTCTTTGAATCCTCTACACTTTCTAGCATATAGCAATGATTGCTTAAGATTCTAAGTCTTCTTAAAACTTCTATTGAAGTTTTACTATCTGAAAATATTTCACAGCTAATTGGAACCCTTTTATAGGTTTTATCTTTAGCTATTTCCTTGACTTCTTCAATATTAGGGTAAAACACTATTTTTCCTCCTTTATTTTTTAAATAAGAAACTTTTTTAATGAAGATAATTAATTATAATTATACTATTTTCTATGTATGATTATTATGTTTAATGTACTATTTAAATCTTTGTTGTATAAAAAATGTACATTATTTTTAAAACTTATGAAAAAATTATTAAACAAATAATTTAAGCGATATAACTTATTATTAAATAAAAAGATTTATATAATTATTGAATAAATTAATAAATAATATTTATTTTTTAAATAAGAAATTAACTTAATTCAGTTAATTGTAATAAAATTATAAATTTATTCACTATTAAATTTTTAGAATAAAAAAAGGGAACTCTGAAAAAATAGGGGTGGGCATATGAGAGCAAATTACTTATCAAAACAAGATATAAAAATCACTTTACACTATCTTGGGTATATTATGGCAGGAATAGGGCTCATATTAATTCTACCTATCACTGTAGATTTAATTTATGGTGAACTCATCTACCTAAATGGATTGATTCCACCTATCTCTTCAATATTGCTCGGATATATATTCGTCCGCAAGTTTAGAAAATATGATAAACTTAGGTTCAAACACGGAATGCTCATTTCAAGTGTTGCATGGCTTTGGGCAGGATTTGTTGCAGCAATTATCATGATGCTGACAATAGACATAAGCTTTTTAGATGCCTTTTTCGAAAATCTTTCCGCTTGGACAGGTAGTGGATTGACTCTCATTAGCGATGTTGAAGCATTACCAATGTCAATTCTCTTTTTAAGAAGTCTAGAGCAATGGATTGGTGGTTTAGGAGTAGTAATTATTTTTATCAGCATACTCATAAAGCCTGGAACTTCTGCATTTAAATTATACAAGTCAGAGGCAAGAGAAGACAAGATTAAGCCAAACATAAAGAACACCCTAAAAAGAACCATAGAAATTTATTTGGTTTATACGGCACTAGGAATCTTTTTATATATTTTAGCAGGCCTTTCCATATTCGATTCAATAAATTTGACATTCACAACAATTTCCACAGGAGGAATGTCAATAAAGAATGCCAATGTAGGATTTTACCAAAACAATATCGTTTATCTGATAACAATTTTCCTAATGATTCTAGGTGCAACAAGCTTTACAGTCCATTATAAAATGTTAAAAGGAAATGGAAAGACAATACTTAAGGATATACAATTCCAATTTATGATTATTGCCATAATAATAAGCACAATATTAATTTTATTAATTGCCAATATAGCCCCAATGAATGTTATATTCCATGTGGTCTCAGCAATAACAACAACAGGAGCAAATATTGTCCCTTCAAGTGAATTAGCTTCCATAGCCCCAGCTTCCTTAATCATAATTATGATTTTGATGTTGATTGGAGGATCTTCAGGGTCTACTGTAGGTGCTATGAAAATCATAAGGATAGTGACATTTTTAAAGAGCATAAACCTTACTGTAACAAACCTGATATCCCCTGAAAATAGGGTAGTGAAGACAAAAATAAAAGGAAAGCCAATAACTGAAAGTGAAATGAAGGAATCCACTTCATATATTTCAGTATATTTGTTCTTTTTACTCGTATCTTGGATTATAATGGCATTTTTCACAAATGATCCATTCAATGCACTTTTCGATACCGCATCCACAATAGGCAATGTTGGATTAAGCACTGGAGTGATAAATGAAGGTTTAAATCCTATTGCTAAGATATTGCTAATATTTTTAATGTGGATAGGCAGATTAGAGATAATTCCAGTATTATTAACATTTAAAATAGGTATTGAAACCTTTGAACATGCTTATAAAGTATTTAAAAAGTCTACAAAAAGAAGAATTAAAAGACTTATCTCATGATTAAATAATTAAAAAAAAGGATTAAAACCAATACCAAAGAATATTTAAATTAAGTTACAAAACATGTTAAAAAAGAAAATAAGAAAAATCCTATTATTAGACTAGATTAAATTAATAATCTAATATTTAAATAATAGGATACTGAAAATCAATATACGATTTAAGCATTATGCCTTTTTATTGGAGGCACATAACCTTTTAAAAGCAAGGACAAACTAATAACAGTGACTGAACTTAATGCCATAGCAAGTCCTGCCCATTCTGGACGGAATACAAGTCCAATCAAGATCCAGAAGAGCCCTGCAGCCGCAGGTACAAGTAGCATATTGTATGCAAAAGCCCAGAAAAGGTTTTGCTTAATCCTTGTCATGACTTTCTGTGAGAACTGAATGGAAGCTACCACATTCTCAAGGTCTCCTTCCATAATAACGATATCACCGCTTTCCATAGCAATGTCTGTACCGTTACCCATAGCTACTCCAACATCAGCTTGAGAAAGTGCAGGAGCATCGTTGATTCCATCTCCAACAAACAATACTCTTTTTCCTTCATTTTGAAGCTCTTGAACCTTGTCCAGCTTGTCATTAGGAAGCACATTAGCCATTACATTATCAATGCCAACTGCATTTGCCACAGTGCTTGCAGTTTTAGAGTTATCTCCTGTAAGCATATAAGTTTCAATGTCCATCTTATGCAATTCATCGATAGCAGATTTAGAAGAGTCCTTAATCTTATCCATAAGAGTGATTATTCCTTTTATTTCGCCATCTAAAGCCATAACAATAGTTGTTTTTGCTTCACTAACGAAAGCATCAAACTTATTTAGGATATCTTCATTAACTTCTACACCTTCGCCTTCCATAAGCTTAAGGTTTCCTGCTAAAACTGGCCTTAACTCACCATCAATATTTACATTTGCCTTTAATCCCTTACCAGTGACATTCTCAAAGTCTTCAACATCAAGCAGTGCAAGGTCTTGTCTGCCTTCACTTGCCAATTGAAGATTATCTGCCTTAAATCTGTTTAATATTGATTTAGCAATTGGGTGGTTAGAATTGTTCTCTACACTTGATAGGATTTGAAGGAACTGGCTCTCATCCATATCAAAGGATTCAATATCTGCCACTTCAGGTTTTCCTTCAGTTATGGTTCCAGTCTTGTCAAATACTACAACATCCACATCTTTAGAGCTTTCCAATGTTTCTCCATTCTTTATAAGAATACCATACTCTGCAGCCCTTCCAACACCTACAGTAACAGCAGTCGGTGTTGCAAGACCAAGGGAACATGGACATGCCACAACAAGAATTGAAATTAGACATGTAAGTGAAAAGAGCAATGTTTCTCCAGCTACAAAGTACCATAAGCAGAATACAATAATAGCTATAGTTAATATTGTTGGAATAAACCAAGTCACAATCTTATTTGCAAGCCTTTGAACTGGAGGCTTAGACCCTTGTGCCTTTTCAACAAGCTCAATAATTTGAGACAATACAGTTTCAGAACCAATCTTCTGAGCCTCAATCTTTAGGGCACCATCTTGGTTGATTGTACCAGAAAATACATCCACTCCTGCTTTTTTAAGCTTAGGAACAGGTTCTCCAGTAATCATAGCCTCATCAACATAGCTTTCACCATCGACAACAATAGAGTCTGCTGGAATCTTTTCACCTGGCTTTACAAGCAAGATATCTCCAATATTAATGTCTTCAATATCTATCTCTTTTTCTATGCTGTTTCCATCATCATCACTTGTTATTAAGGTAGCTGTCTTTGGCTGAAGGCCTATAAGCTCCTTAATTGAAGAGGATGTTTTTCTTTTAGCCCTTGCTTCAAGATATCTTCCTATTGTCAAGAATGAAGGTAGCATCACTGCAGATTCATAAAACATGAAACTGGAGTCAAGAACAATATTGAATGTTCCTAAAACACTTGATCCGAATGCTACAAGGATACCCATTGAATACATTACGTCCATATCAAGGTTTAGGTGCTTGAAAGAATTCCATCCAGCCTTTAAAATCGGCAAGCTCACATAACAGAATGGGAAAATTGCAATTATTAAGGACAATTGCCCCATAGTGAGTGGAGGAACCATTATATGCAATTGCATAATCGCCATCAGTATTCCGGCAAAAACAAGACCGACAATAATCCTATATAACTTGCCTCTTAAGTCTTTTTGATAGCGCTCTTCCTCATCCATTATGTCCATTTCACCATCAAGGCCAAGATACTCGAAGCCTAACATCTCAATGGTTTTCTTGATTTCCTTTAAATCAAGCATGTCCCTATAATATTGGATGGTCACTTTTTGATTAGATAAATTAGCATTGGCTTCTATTACCCCATCAATACGAGGCAAGAATCTTTCAACATTGTTTACACATGAAGCGCAATGCATTCCATCAATTTGAATAGTAACTTCTTCCTTTGGTACTGTAAAGCCTACTGCTTCTACAGTTTGATCTATCTTTTCAGAGGAAATATCATCATTAAGGACAATATGGGCTTTATTTGTATTCAAGTCAACATTCACTGAATCCACTTCATCAAGCCTATTAAATGACTTTTCCACAAGAAGTGAGCATGAAGAACAATGCATACCATCTACAGGAATGTTTAATTCTTTATTTTTTGCCATATAATCCCTCCTTTAATATTAATCAAATATAACATTATTTATAACAATAGTTAAAATTTTAGCCTATATTCAATGAAAATAATAATCAAATCCCCAAACTTCAATTATAATAAAAAAAAGACTAAAAATGATAAAATTAAAAAATAAGTAAAATTAGAAAAATAGCATTGATTAAAATAACTATTAAACAATAAGAAATAGTTATTTTAAATATTTAGCCATATCCTTATTCTACTTTGAATCCAGCTTCTTCAACTGCACCGACTAAGTCGTCGTCAGTTACTTTTTCTGGATCGTATTCTACAGTAACAGTGTTGTCATCTAATGAAGCTTTAGCTTCGTCTACACCATCTAAGTCTTTCATAGTGAGTTCAACATTCATTACACAAGAAGGACAGTGCATACCAACAACATTTAAAGTTTTTTCAGCCATATTTATCACCTAAGTAGTTTATTAATTGTTTAAGTTTATAAAAATTATACACCAAAAATGGTCATTATAATTATATTAATATTTATAATTATAGAGCAATTATAATATAAAAGTTTTGGTAAACCTAAACAAAAATACTTTATTTATGAAATATTCAACAATGCCAAATAAAAGAATAAATAAAAATAGGCAAGCAAAATAGAAAATATGGCAAAAAAATCAGAAAAAATTTAAAACTATAACAACAAAAGATTAATTATGAACAAAAATGATTTTATTCAAGAATTAGTCAAGCAAGCAAACATAGACCCTAGCCAAGGCAATATAGTTAACGAAATCTTTGAAAGCAATTTTATTGCAGGAAATAAGAACAAAAATGCTATCGTTAGCTTAATTTCTGAAAAATTAGGTGTCGATGAAGCAAAAGCTGACGAAATCTATAACATTGCAGCAGGCATGATTGCTGGCGGCGTTATGGATAAAATAAAAAATATATTTTAGAGATAATTCTATTAAATTATCTCCATTACTTTTTTAAAAAAAAAAAATTAAAATAATATTAAAATCCTCTACTTTAAAAAAAAAGAATTTTAAAATAATATTAGAAAATAGGCTTATCCTTAAGTATTTCACCATCTTGGATTACAGTCAATACATTATCCTTATCTCCAAGGGATCCGATATCATCAATAGGATTCTTACGAACAATAATCATATCCGCATTTTTTCCCTCTTCAATTGAACCTATTTGATTCTCTTGATTGAAGAATCTAGCCCCTTCTATTGTTCCTGCTTGAATTGCTTCAAGAGGAGACAATCCAACATCAACAAGGTATTTCAATTCACCAAGGTTTCTTCCATGGTCTATTACACCACAATCAGAACCCATAAGGAATTTAACACCTTCCTCATAAGCAGTTGCAATGTTTTCCTTTTGAATCTTAACAACTTCTTTAAGCTTTTTGGTTTTGTCATCTGCAAACTTATCCCATGAAGGAAAACCCTCTTCAATAAGAGTGTGATGAACAATTAAGGTAGGAGTAAGGTATATTCTCTTTTTAGCCAATAATTGAGATGTTTTCTTATCAATGAATGTACCATGCTCAATTGACTTTATGCCGGCCTTTGCACATTTCTCAATTCCCTCTAAGCTATGACAGTGGGCTACAACTTTCAGACGGTTGTTTTTTGCCTCGTCAACAATTGTTTTCAATTCCTTTGGATTGAATTGGGAAACTTCAGGAGAGGTGTATGGTGACAAGATGCCTCCGCTTGCCATGATCTTAATAAAATCAGGACATGCCCTAATCACTTCACGAGTCTTCTTCAATACTCCCTCTACACCATCACAGGTTCCAACAGGAAATCCTGGATAGTTAAGCTCCATATCAAATCCTGAATTTAAGAAAAAGTCAAAATGACCTCCAGTAATAGCTAAAGGCTTTACAGATATGTTTAACTTAGGAGCCGGAAATATCTTCTTCTCTTGAGCCATCTTTACTCCAATATCAGCCAATCCGCAATCACGGACAGTTGTCACTCCAGCGTCAATTGTATCCTTCATATTCTTAACAGCATTATAGAAGTGCAATGCCAAAGGATTTTTCATAGTGTCTTCCTTATGAAATCCGTTAGCCATAACATGAGCATGAGAATCGATAAATCCAGGTAGGAGATAATTATCTTCCCCATCTATAACAACATGGCTACCATATATTGCAGATTCATCTGTATGCAAAGATACAATCTTACCGTCTTTAATAACAACATGCCTTTCATCTAAAGGCTCTTCATCAAAAGGATTTATTATATTTACATTTTTAATATATATAGGAGGCATAAAATCATCTCAAATTAAAATAAAACAATCTAATTTAAAAAATCATTGAATTTCATCAAACCCAAAATCACTCCAAACTACACGTAGTTGGAAGATAAAAAATTTAAAAACACAAACATATTAGTTTAAACTACAATAATACTAATTTACTATAGTAATTTTACCATTATCACTATCAACTTCAACCATTTGCCCGTTTACCAGTTCTTCAACTTCAGATGGAGAATCAACCATAGGAATATCAGACATTATAGCTCCAGTTGCTATAATTGGCTCTGCCTTAAGACAGATAATCGCACGTGGAGCAGTATTATTCTTTTTCATTTGGAAGATAACATAAGAACCTACTGTAGAGCCTTTTCCACCCGGAATAAAAAGAATCTTATCCTTAATGGATTGGCCTTTCAATTCATGATTAGGATCTATTACTTCACCAGTTTCAGGGTTTACTCCACCTAAAAAGCTTATAGCTTCATCAGATACAATTAATTCCCCACTAGCTTTTCCTTTAGAAATATTTCTACATTCAATCATATAATCACATGAAATACTTTTAAAAAAAAATATAAAATAATTTTAAATTATTAAAAAATTTAAAATCTTAAGATTTTACAATAACTATGTATATTATATTAAAACTAATATAAAAATTTTTAAAAATCGATAATTTCCAAATTCAATTTGCAATGCTAAAAAATATGAATAAAAAAGTATTTTAAACTAAGACTAAATCGAAAACTATTCTTAAATACTCATTTACAAATATATAAATAGTTATTGAAAAAAATATTATAATATGACTGAAGAAAATTATATGGAAACCGGTAGGCTTGAAGCATTCTATGATGCGATAATTGCAATTATTGTAACTGTGCTTGTTTTAGAATTGCCACAACCTGCAACTGCAAGTTTTGCATCTATTTGGGCTTTAAAAACATCTTATTTTGCTTATCTAATAAGCTTTTTAGTATGTGCAAACCTATGGCAATATCATCATTTAATATACAATCATGTTGATAAGATTAACAACAGAATAATATGGCAGAACATTCTATTGATGTTTGTTTTCTCTTTAATTCCATATATTACAATATTTGTAGCGAATAATCCAAATTCATTTATTCCACAGGCATTATACGGATTAGATTTTATTATTGTAGACATAATTCTATTTTACATGGCTAGATCCCTAATTAACTTAAATTCAGAGAATGAAGAATATCTAAAAGAAGCAATAAACTTTAAAACAGCTTTATTAATACCATTTGTAATATTCATTATAGGATTTGTTATTGCACTAATGGGATATCCTATTGCAATTAGCATTTGCTGTTTAATTACAATTGTAAGATCCATTTATTCATCTTTAACTGGCAAATAATTGGATAAAAAAGAGAAAATAGCTAAATAAAAATAAAAAGAGTGAAAAAACTAAAAAAGTAAAAAAAATTGCCGAATAAAACAATGAAAAAGTGAAAAAAGTAAAATAATCATTTTTTTAATAATCGGCATTAATCTTTATCAAGCATAAACTAAATAAAAATTTTTTATCAAGGTTTTTTGGCCGAAGGCCAAAAAAGCTTGGGCTAAAAACTTGATCAATAAACATCCTTTTTCATGACTTCTCTAAGGACAGCAGTTGCATAAGAGCCCTTGTCAATAGAGAATTCACACATTACACCATCTTCAGTTGCCTTTGCACTTGCATCCCATACTTGAAATCTCATAGCTCTTCTTAAACCATGACTTCCTAAACGAGGCATTTTAGGCACTTCAAAGTCTGCTTTAGTCAATCCATAACTAGTTAGGATTTCCTCTTCCATCTTGCCTACTTCTCCACCTGCAAATGGGACTTTAGTACCATATAAAGGACATGTCTGATTGATTTCAAATGATGAAACCATTTCCTGAAACTCCTCTGGAGTCTTATCCCTTACTATACGTTCTTCCTTGTCAATAACAATATCTCCATCGATATACTTATCCATACCCATAGCTACACGCTCACTTACTGCAGCATTGAATAGGAATGACTGATAAGCATGAACAAACATCCTTTGCAAAGGCTTTGGAAGGGCATGAATTGCATTCTTATAAGCCTTATCAGACAATTCTACCTTAGATTTATCGACATCTTCAATATCAATGCCTTCCTCTTCAGCGATTTTTCTTATGGCTCTTCTCTCTTCCTTTAAAAGAACTTTAATCATCATCTTTTCATAGCGCATTCCAGGATGCATCAATTCAAGAGCCTTTTCCATATCGCCATCATCATAAGCTTGACGGGCATTTCTAGAATCTTCGCTTTCTTCAGGAGAAGGATTTCCAATATAGCGTCTTACAGCTTCCTTAAGGTCATTTTGAATAAGAGCTTCCCCAACCAAATGAGTGTTGGTTCTTGGCTTTCCAAATCTCTGCCAACCGAAGTAGTTAGGAACTCCAGTCTTTTCAAGAGTCTTTAGGATAGCATCTGCTCTTGCTGCAGCATCGTCTATAGCTTTTTTTCTCTCATCCTCATCTTCACTATCCATACCTTCAATATCCTTAACAAGTATTCTGAACTTGTTTCCTTTAAGCTGACCCATTCTAAGTTTTTTTCTTCCTCTGATTACTTTTAAAAACTCGGTGTTATGAATAGTTCCAGCCAAGTCTTCAACTTGCTTGAACTGTTCTTCTGAATCCATATTAGCAATACAGATCCATTGGCGAGTAATGGCTTTCTTATCTTTCATTCCTGCAAAGCCCATTCTTTTTCTGTCTATATGAAGGTCTCTTGCAATGTCTAACAATACATCAAGTGTGGTTCTTCCTAACTTTTCAATCCAGATATAAATATTAGGTCCTTCACCATCTGGAATCACTTCAGGAATCTCTTCCACATAAAAGTCTTCCCAACGATTTCTTATTGTTCCGCCAATACCTTCTTCCTCTGTTACATAAGTATTTGCATTAAGCATAGCCATTCCTCTAAATACAATTGAAATAATTGTTAAATAATCGTCAATGATTTTTAAATAATTTTTAAATAATTTTTAAATAATTTTTAAATGATTTTTAAATATTATTAAAAGTAAAAAATATACTTTTAAAGAATAGTATTTTTAAAAAAGAATAATAAAAAATAGTATATTTAAAAATCGAGTTATATTTTAAAAATTGAATTATAAAAAATGCCCTGGCCGGGATTTGAACCCGGGGAATGGGATCCGCAGTCCCACGTGTTATCCAAGCTACACCACCAGGGCAGACATATGAAATAATGAAATTAAAAATAGAATTAAATATTAGTTAATATTTCATTATTAAATAGTATGTTAATTCCAGTATATAAATATGAGTATTTTTTAGATCAATTTTAGGTAAAATTTTAAAAAATTTAAGATTTAATTTTCACTCCTTAAAAATATAAAGCTTATATGAGTAGTTTCCATAATTTCTAATGGATACAGAAACTTCATCATAATCGTTAAAATCACCATTAGAAGATAATACTTCACCATTTAACTGATTGATTTCAATAAAAGAATAATGATAATCCTTATAATTATAAGCACCATTAAAATAACTTGCAAAAAACTCATCAAGAAGCTTTTTCACATCTCTTCTTGAGGATATGGAGTTATTATTAGAAGATAAAGTATAAGAAATCCTCTCCAGGATAGAATAATCTCTGCCATCGATTTTAGAAGACATTATTTCCATAATATCTTGGCTTGTCTTTAATTGATGACTCTCCCTGGATAAACTGGGAGTTTCCATATCCATAACCATATTAAAGGAAACTAAGACCATCAATATTAGAAATATTGATAAAAGGGAGTCAATCAGAGATAGAAAACCTTTATTATCATTGATTAAATTCAACATACTTACACCTAAAGGATTTATAAAGAGTTTAGTAAGTAAATATTAGATTTTATATTATAAAAAGCTTTTTAAAGTTTTATTTTAACTAAATATTGCTTTTAAATTGGAAAAATGATTTAATAATGATAAATTGATATTAAATAGTAAAATTGATTCAAGAATAAAATAAAATAAAATAAAAAAAGTGAACATTTAAAAATTATGAAAAATATTAGAAATAAAAAGTGGACGAAATTAAAATAAAAATAATAAATTGAAAAATAAAAAAATAAGATTATAAACTGATTTCAATAGATTTAGAATCAATCGGACTCTTATAAGCTTCAGCTTCAATTATAGTCTTTAATTTAGAAAATGAAATATCATAATCTTTTGCATTAAGATCTTTAGCTAAAAGTTTTAAATCTTCATATTCCGCTTTTAAAGAAATTAATTTATCTTCTAAACTGAACAGATACTTGATTTTTAAATCATACTCAAATTTAGTGTCATTGATTTTTATAAGAACCTTCTTTTCAATCAATTCATATGGGAACTTCTTATGTTCATGCCTAAAAATCTTCATGCCGATTGTACCAAATTCCAATGCCAAAAGACTGGAAATATCATCAAAAAACTCTTCTTCAAAGTCTACCAAAACAATATATTCCATTCTTCCTTTTTTAGTCAATGCATTGATAATATGAACATTCTTAGCGCCAGCATCAATAATCTTATCAGTTATATAGGGAATCCCTTCAGGAGGCAAATCATCTATTGTAGTCATTATCAACATGATATTACCTAAATTACAATAGGATATTAAGTTAAAAAAATAAAAAAAAGATTTAAATTAATTTAAATCTTTCATTATGCTAGCTGCTCTTTTTGCAACATCCATAGCCCTTTCCATTCCACCAGGAATTGAAGATGTTACATAAGCTCCACGAACTGCCTCTTTTGCAATAGCTTTCAAATCACCATCAGCATATCCAACTGCACCTGCAACTGCTGCAGGAACAATCACATTAATAATGGTATGGCCGCATAATTGCAATTCAGTTATAGGAACTGCAGCTAAAGGAACAGCCTCTAAAATATCCATTTTTTTATTTACCATAGCATCAGGTAAAACTTTATTACCTAATTCCTCAAAGACAATTTTTTCTCCATCAATAGTAATTTCCACATCTGCACGAGTGTCAAAACCAGCATAATTATCTAAGAAAGGATTTTCTTTCCTACGGGATCTTCCAGAATAATTTGTAATATTGATCTTGATATCCTTACCCATCATTCCACTGAATAAACCGGATGCTGCAGTTTGAACATTATTGAGTTTTTCATCATCAAGGAGTTTAGTAATTTCCTTAAGACTCATGCCTTCAGCCAGTTTTTCATAAGTGAATTCAGCAATTCTAAGAGTTTCAGCACTTAATGCACCTTCAGTAGCTAATATCATAGCTTTAGTGACTGGGCCTCTTCTTACTTGTTCAGATTTACGAGCAATAGTGTTAGTTGCAATCTTAGCGATTGTTGGTTCAAGATAATAATTAGTTTTTACTTCTTTAATAGCTTCAGCCGCCTTATCAACATCACCATTATTTGCAAGTAAAACCTTAAGTGCAAGCACTGCATCTGCAGTCATGTGACCTAAAGGAGGTTGTAGAGGACCACCAGAGAATCCTGCACCGATATCTAATGATTCTTCAAATGCAGAAAGCATTTCTTCAAATGCAATCATACCAACTACACTTGGACCACCAATATCCTTCATGATTACTCCAAAGTCACCTACAACTGTAGCTGTGTCATATTCTTCTCCAGTACCACGAATATGTAATTTTTCAGGCAATCCTGCTGCTTCACAAGCACCTAAACCTGCTACATATGCACTGTTTGCAACAAAGAATTCACCATATTCTTCAGACACTTCAGAATCAGGGTGAACAATCTCTAAAATTGCTGCCACACCAAAAATAGCTGCAATAATAGGGCTTGGAGGCATACCAACATTAGAATAAGCAGTCAACATACCTTTTGTACCTGCATATGCACCTTTTTTAGCAAGCTCTGAAAATCCAATATCTTCACCTAATGCATTGTGTCCATATAATGGACCTCCACCTACACCCAAAGGTAAAATAGCCCCTTCTATAGGAGTTAAATTATTTTCGAAGATTTCATCATACACCGCTTTAACAGCAGCATAACCAGAGATTCTATTATTTGCCTTAGGAGTTGGTATAGCAAGTACACCACAACGGTCTACACCTGCAATCATTCTTGCCATAGCACCTAATTTTCTGTTTCCTGCTGGAACACCTGCTTGAGCATTAGTTCCTGCAAAATAACATAGCGCTGCACTCATTAATGCTGCATTTGCTGCATCTGCACCACATTCTTCAGCAGCAATAATTGCTTTTCTTAAGATATCGTCAATTGGAAGCTGACCGACATTTTCGTCAGTTAGCATGATATTTGTTCCTCTTAAAACATCATTAGCAATTGAATTTGCAGAACAGATAGCTGCTAAATTCAACATACCATGACCTTTAGTTAAAGCCTCTATTCTATCACTTGTCATGTTATCCATATCAAGTGTAGAAGCCATCATAGCTGCAATAATTTCTTTTTCCATTTTACCACCTACAATCAATAAATTTATATTTATAAAAAAGTAATTATATAAAAATTAAAAATATAACGCCCTTATAATTACCTATGATTATAGATTTAACTTTTATATAAATAAATTTTATTAAAAAAATAAATTTAAAAAAGAGTTTACTAAAAAGAATAATAAAAAAGAAAAATTATGAAAAATAAGCAAATTTAACTAAAATAAATAAATATCATTATAAAACTTAATTAAGAGAAATATTAATAGATTAAATTAAAAATAATGAAAAATATTTAGTTAATCTAAAAAAGAAGAATTAATAACTGCAATCATTTTTTAGCAGTTACAGTCATCCATTGAACATACTTATCTGAAATGGAAAAGTGATCATAATCATCATCTATTGTAAATACCTTTCCATCGAACTTAATTATTTCCTTTTTATGTTTTCCATCCCTAAGATAAGCTTTTATTTCATTAAAATCATTTTGAGCCAAAAAGTCACATAGCTGTCCATCATCATATACAGTCATATTCATTAGCTTTTCTGAAAGTTTCATTATTAAATTATCAGCACCATTTGATTCACAACCAATCAAAAACATTCCCCCAGGCTTAAGAACCCTTTTAACTTCTCCAAAGGACTTTATGATATCTGGCCAGAAATAGACAGTTTCAAATGCAGTGACAATATCAAATGTATCATCTTCAAAAGGCAAGTCCAATACATTTCCCTCATGAATTTCTACACGACCTTGAGCGATAAGGTCTTGATTAACTTCCTTTGAAAGATTTACGCTTTCTATACTATAATCAACACCATAAACCTTTTTAGCCTCTTTAGCCATACGATTGACATTCATTCCTCCACCGCATCCAACATCTAATATAATATCATCTGGAGAAATGTCTAAATGCT
Organism: uncultured Methanobrevibacter sp.; assembly: GCA_900321995.1. Classification (GTDB taxonomy): domain Archaea; phylum Methanobacteriota; class Methanobacteria; order Methanobacteriales; family Methanobacteriaceae; genus Methanobrevibacter. The sequence goes on from ONYG01000241.1 coordinate 15,814, forward strand.
TTAAACCCCATAATGAAACAGGAGTATGTTCCTTATTCATTGATTTAAGTTGAATATTTCCTAATTTACCTTGAGGATTTCCCATATTCTTAAAAAAGCCCATAATTACACCTGCAATTTAATAAGATTAATGAAAATAATAAAAAATTTTTAGATTATCCCATATAAAAAAATATTTTTATTGATATATTATTATTCTATTCAATAATATAAAAGTTTTGGTATGCCTAAATATAAATAATTATAATATGACTGCGGCAATAAGATTTAAAAAAATAATGAATATTATCTAAAAATGTGAATAAAGGAAAATGAGGCATGATTTTGCTTAAAGGTTTATAAGACTAAAAAACAAAAATAAAAGTGATGAATTGGACAATGAATTTAATTATAGGGAATGGAATATCATTCATAGCAGGCATTTTCATAATTTTAAGCATGTGGGTAAATGATCCGAAGGAAGCTTACAAATACCAGTTTCTAAATGCTTTTATCCTTGCTATTTCATCTATCTTCTTTTTTTCATGGACAGGAGTGACAACCATGGCAATCGCCGCTTTAAGAAATGCCTTAGTCTATAAAGACAAGCTTACATTTCCCTTAGCAATAGTTTTCTGCATAATAGCAGTAGCATTAGGATTTATTATAAACAATTATGGACTAATTGGATGGCTTCCTATAATTGCTATTTTAGAGATTACAATCTGCAACTATTGCCTAAAATCAATCAAACCTATCAAAATAAGTTTTATAGTAAATAGCGCAATTTATATCATTTATTTTGTAGCGATATTTGATTATGTCTCTACAGTTGTTGAAACTATAACTGCATTAATAGGAGTGATTTCCTTAATTAGATTGATTTTAATGGAAAAAAGAGAATTAAAAGAAATTAAAAATGAATAAAAAAGTAAAAATATTAAAAAAAGAGATTTATAAGAAATAAATATATAAATTTTTAAAAAATCAGATTACTTATCAGAAGAAAACCTAATTCCCTGTGATTCCATATATTTAACGTTTTTATTAACTTCCTTTTTATACCATTGTCTTAGATTAAGTTCTTCCTCGCTTAAAGACCCGTCTTTAGACCCATCATAGAATTTTATATTCCTTTCCATAATGCTTAAGTTATTAAGCATGTTATGAGAGACTCTAAATGAGTCTTCCTGATACAAAAGAATGATATAAATCACCATAGAGCAAGTGGCATAATAGGAATCAGGATAAAAATCAACAAATTTATCCACAACTGATTTCATATTTTCCAAATCATCAGCTTCATACTCTAACTTAAAGCTTTTAGCCAAATCCAATTCCTCAGGTTTTTTAAAGTTTTCAATAATATTTCCAAATAAACCCATTATACTCGCCTTTAATTAAAAATACCATATTATTAAATTAATAGAATAAAATAAAAAAAAATAAATCCATAAATCCCCTAAAAAATAGAAAAAAATAAAAAAAGGATATGAAAAAAATAAATAACAAATATTTGATTTTAAAAAAATAATTATTTGTTATTGCTTAAAATATAATCAATCACTCTTTCTTTTTTCTTAATTGAATCATCAGCTGCCTTTTGAACCTTTTCCTTCATGATTTCAAAGTCTTCAGGAGTAGTATCTCCAACTAACTTCTTGATTTTAGTATATGCAGCTTCCCTAAATAAAGGAACCAAAGTCTCAACTTCACCATCTTCCTTAATGAGTCTTGGAGAGCCTTCATTATCCACTTTACCAATCTCTGTAATGTAGACTCCAACATCAGAAACTACTCTTTTTACATCATCAGCAATCTCTGGAGGCACTATAAGCATAAGAGAATCTGTAGAAACACCAAGAGGATCAATGTCCAAATCTTCAAGCATGTTTAAAACATTTGGAGCTACAGTAGACTTTATCTTGTCATGATAGAACTCTAATCCTACACCAGTTGTTTCACAAATTTCATGAGCGTCACCTCTAAGGCCTCCATTGGTTACATCAGTCATTGCATGAACATCCTTAACAAGGTCTGCAGCAAACAAAGCCTTAGAAGCCTTTACAAAACTGATATTCATTGTATCCCATACAACATCAAAGTAGCCGTTATAAAGTGCAGTTGTAGTGATTGTTCCTCCTCCTGCACCTTCAGTCATAAGAATAATATCTCCTTCAGTTGCCCCTTTTCTTGCAGTTGGAGGGTACTGTGAAACACCTACGCTTCCTACACAGCTTACAAGCCTATCTCCAAGGACCATATCTCCACCTACACGCAATGTGCTTCCTGCTACAAGAGGAACGTCAATAAGTTCAGATACGGCACAAACACCTGCAGTATAATCAAACAATTTGCCTATATCTCCATCATCTGCAAGGTGTAAGTCACTTAGAATAGCTACAGGGTCTGCACCCATTACACATACATCTCTTAAGGTAGCTCTAGTTACATGGAATCCGCCTAAAAATGGATATTCGCTTAATCTAGAGTGAATTCCGTCAACTGCAGTAGTTATATAAACATCATCTCCCGGAGCTGAAACCCTAACCACTCCGCCGTCATCCTGAGCATTTGGATCCACTACAGATTGGACATTGGTACTTTTAACAATCTCTGCAATCTTTCTATGTACAAAGAAGTCTCCTGCACCACGAGATCCTACACCCATTTTTCCCATGCCTACATTTGCCTTTGGCACAGTGATAATGTCCCTTAAGAATTCGTCTTCCGTATTGTTAAGCTCAAGTGTTGTCTTTACTTCGTCCATAACGCTTTCAGCCATAAGTATTGAATGTTCGTCTGAAATGTCCTTAAATTCCTTAATTCTTTTGGCAAGAGCTAACTTAAGGGTTTCCTCATCTTCCTTTTTATTAAGATTTCCTCTAACAAATCCTTCCATGTCCATTTTTTCACTACCTGATAAAAAAATAATTAATATATAAATAATCCATTAAAAATCCTTAATTTGATTTAGTTTTAATAATTTTATTAAAATAAATTAGTTAATGCTTATAATTAGATTTAATTTGATATTATATAACTTTAATTAAATATTAAAAGAATTAATTTACTTACTTTATAACTTTAATTAAATTTTAAACAATAAATTATCGACATCTTATAATTTATTAAATATTAAAACAATTAATTTACTGACATTATAAGTTTAATTAATATAAAAACAAATTATCTAATATGAAAATTTATATAAATGCAGATCCACATAAAGAAATTGCTCAAGAGACAGCCAAAAAACTAATTGGCATATCAAAAGAACTGGATATTGAAATCACTACAAAAATAGATAATGCAGACTTAATAATCTCAATAGGAGGAGACGGAACATTTCTAGAAAGTTCAAGATTATCCCAAGGCAAACCTATCCTTGGAATTAACTGCGGAACCTTAGGATACCTTACAGACATTAATCCAGACGAAATGAAAAAAGCAATAGAAGATATCCTAAAGGAAAACTATTACATTGAAGAGAGAATGATGCTTGAAGGAGAAATAGAAAAGAAGAATGGAGATATAATAAAAATACCTCAAGCACTTAATGAAATATCTATTTCAAAGAATATCTTTAGAGTGGTAAGATTTGATGTTTTAGTAGACGAAAAACTGATAAATTCATACACTGCAGATGGAATGTTAGTATGTACACCAACAGGTTCTACAGCATATAACCTATCCTGTGGAGGGCCAATTGTAGATCCTACAGCAAAAATAATCACATTGACTCCTATTGCACCTCATACAATCATAAACAGAAGCATAATCTTATCTGAAGATGCTATCGTAAGCATAAAGATTACAGAGCTTAGAGAAAACACCAATCCTTATGCATTATATGATGGAAAGCCTATAGAAATTGAAACAGGAGATATTGTAAGGGTTAAAAAATCAGAGAAAAACACCAAAATCATAAAACTCTCTTGGCAGAGCTTTATTGATAATATTAGAGAGAATATAAACTAAAAATAGAAAAATAAATGAAAAAATTATTGTTAAAAAAGTAAAAAAAGAATTAAATCTATAATAAGGAACTATTAGAACTAAATAATGAACTATTAGAACCTAAATAATCTTAATACACTTATTTGGACAAGCAGCTAAACAAACTCTACATGTTTTACAAGTATAATATTCTTTAAGGGCTGCTTTACCATCTACCATAATAAAGGAATTGTTTGGACATACTGCCACACATTTACCACATTCTTCGCCCTTACAGTTTTCACTGTCTATTTCTACATAAGGACCTACTGCATGCTCTACCTTTTCCTTATTCTTTTTAAAAAATGAAAATAATCCCATAGTTATATATAGTTTTATAGAGTTTATAAATTATTTGATAAAATGAACAAAGTTTACAATAGCTAATTAACAAACATATCTTATCTAATAGACATTAATGAAAAAAAGAACAAATTGAATAAAAATTAAAAACAGTTATAAAAAAGAAATTAAAAAAAGAAATTAAAAAATAAATAAAAAAAGAAGCAATGATTAAAAAGTTTTAACCAATAAAACTATTTTAAAGCTTCTTCTACAGCTACAGCCACTGCTACAGTTGCACCAACCATAGGGTTATTTCCCATACCAATCAATCCCATCATTTCCACGTG
>ONYG01000240.1 GCA_900321995.1 uncultured Methanobrevibacter sp.
ATGAGGGGGTAAACTAATGTCATTCACTGTAGAGAGAAAATTGGAAATTTGCAAACAGAGCAATGATAGGCCTGGATGCTGCTGGTATTTATGCGATAATCCCCACAAGTCTTCATGTAAAAACTGTTATAGCTGCTATTCAAATTGTCCACATGGAGTATATGAGGTAATCAATGATGAGCCATTGCCTATACATCAGGAAAATTGTGTAGGATGTAAAATCTGTGAAGAGATGTGTCCGACACATGCAATATATGTAAGGCCTCTTGTTGATGAGGGAAGGGGTGTATGGTCAAACTCCACAATGGTTGAAATTAAGCGTAAAAGCCAAACAGGGTCATATAAGGTCAGAGGCTGTGGACTCACCAGAAGAATCCCGACATTTGATGACTTAAGCATATTGCCTGCACAGGTTTCAAGGCCTCCAATAGACTCATATAGGGAAACTTGCAAGACTTCTGTGGTTCTTGGAGACCGTTTTGCAGAAAATCCAATCGAAATAGACACACCTATTATGATTGGAGCAATGTCCTTTGGTGCATTAAGTAAGGAAGCAAAAATAGCATTGGCTATTGGAAGCAGTAAGGTAGGTTCAATTGCAAATACTGGTGAAGGTGGAATGCTGCCTGAAGAAAGACATTTTGCAGACAAATTGATTGCCCAGTATGCATCAGGACGTTTTGGCGTTTCAGCGGAGTATCTAAACAACGCAGAAGCTGTTGAAATAAAAATAGGTCAAGGAGCAAAATCAGGTATGGGGGGACATTTGCTTTCCCATAAGGTAACTGCAGAAGTGGCTAAAGTCAGAAATATTCCAGAGGGAACCTCTGCATTAAGCCCTGCAAGACATATGGATATTGTCGGTCCTGAGGATTTAGGCATGAAAATCAACCAATTGCGGGAAATTACCGATTGGAAAGTGCCTATAATTGTTAAATTTGCATCAGGTAGAGTGGAACAAGATGTTAAGATTGCAGCAAAGGCAGGTGCAGATATAATTGTGGTTGACGGTATGCAAGGAGGAACCGGTGCTGGGCCTGAAGTGGTTACAGAACATGCAGGTATTCCTACAATAGAAGCAATAGTGAAGGCTGATGACGCTCTTAAGGACATTAATTTAAGAAGTGAAGTAAGTCTTGTAGCTGCAGGCGGAATAAGGTCTGGTGCTGATGTAGCAAAAGCTATTGCTTTAGGTGCCGATGCTGTTTATATTGCTACATCTGCATTGATTTCCATAGGATGTAAGGTTTGCCAGTCCTGTTCTGAAGGCATTTGCCCTAAAGGAATTGCTACACAGGATAGGGTCTTGAGAAGAAGATTGGACCCTATTAGAAAAGGACAGCAAGTTGCAAACTATATAGAAGCAATGACACAGGAAGTAACTTCCCTTACTCAACAGGCTGGAAACACTGATATTGAAAATCTAGAACGTCAAGATTTGGTTGCATTGACTATGGAAGCTTCAGAGTTAACAGGAGTGCCAATGGTGAGAAATTAAATTAAATTAGGAGATATTATTATGGCTGCATTTGAAAGAATTAAATCAGGGATTCCAGGGCTTGATGAAGCTTTAGATAATATTCGTTTAGGGGATAATGTAGTTTGGAATGTTACAAATCTAAATGAATTCTCTTACTTTGTGGATCCTTATGTCAAACAGGCGAAAGAGGATAAGAGGAACTTGATATACATCCGCTTCGCTAATCATGATCCATTGATTGAAATGACAGAAGAGGACTTCAGACTGCTTGAAATCGAACAGAATAATCCAGAAACTGAGTTCTGCATGATTGAAAGGGATGGAATCAAGATATATCTGGTTAATCCATATAATCAATTCGAGACATTCACCTTAGAGGTTCATAGAATCATAGAAAAGGAAGGAATAGATGCCTTTTATGTCTTTGACTGCTTAAGTGACCTTCAAGCGGTTTGGTCAACAGATTTGATGATGGGAAATTTTTTTAAGGTTACATGCCCATTTCTATTTCAACTGGATACTGTAGCATATTTTCCAATCATTCGTGGAAGGCATTCATTTGATGCTATAGCTAAAATTCGGGAGACCACTCAGCTATTCTTGAATGTACACTCAAATTCTCCAGATGAGCTTTATGTATCTCCCCTTAAGGTCTGGAACAGATATTCCCAAACCATGTTTTTAGGGCATAAGTTCAATCCAAAAACAGGTTTTGTTAAGGTTCTCCAGGATGGTCAGGAAGTAAGCAAATACTATAGGACCATCAATGATTCAGATAAGCATCAAAGCGGACAGATTCTTGACAGTTGGGAAAGGTACATGCTTCAAGTTAGGATGATGTATGCTGAAGGTCGGAATATCGATGATGAATGCGATAAAATTTGTGAACTGATGATGACTAAGGATGAGAGGATGCTTTCAAAAATAAAGGAATACTTTAGTTTTGAGGATTATATCACAATCTATGACCGTCGTGTAGGAAGCGGTTTGGTAGGAGGTAAGTCCTGCGGTATGCTTCTTGCAAGAAAGATAATAGAAAAGGAGCGTCCTGACATATATGCCAATCTTGAGCCTGATGATTCATTTTACATCGGCTCCGATTTATTTTACACATATATTGTTTCAAATGACTTATGGGACCTTCGAGTAAAGCAAAGGACCAAGGAAGGTTACTATAAGTATGGAAAAGAGTTGGAAGAAGCTCTTAAAAATGGTACTTTTTCCGATGAGATTAAGAAGGGATTCATACAGATATTGGATTATTTTGGACAAAACCCGATTATCGTTCGCTCAAGCAGTTTCCTTGAAGATGGATATGGAAATGCATTTGCAGGAAAATATGAATCAGTCTTCTGTGTTAATAGAGGCAGTCTTGAAGAGCGTTTGGCAGCCTTTGAAGAGGCGGTAAAGATAGTCTATTCCAGTACAATGAATATTTCCGCTTTGGAATATAGGAGAATAAACGATTTGGATGATGCAGATGAACAGATGGCTCTATTGGTTCAAAGAGTTTCCGGTTCATATTATGGGGACTATTTCTTCCCAACTGCTGCTGGTGTAGGATTTTCATATAGCCCATATTCTCCCCTTCCTGATATGGACAACAGCAAAGGAATGCTTAGGCTTGTAATGGGTCTTGGTACAAAAGCTGTTGATCGGACAAAGAAGGATTATCCTAGGATAGTCAATCTTGACAAGCCTAAGGTGACTATGATGAAGGATGTAAGGGAAAAGCATAGATATTCCCAACATTATCTTGATGTAATCGATTTAAAGAATATCAGCTTGCATGACATTCCTGTTGATGACGGTTTGGAGATTATTCCAAGATATGCAAAGAGGGCTCTTGTTGAGCATGACCATGAAGCTGAGAGAATGTTCCGTGATAGGGGCCAGCGCCGTGAAATAGTCTTTGTCAATTGTGAGGGGCTTGTAAGAAATCAGGAATTTGTTGATGAAATGAAGGAAATCATGAATACTCTAGAAACCGCTTATGACTATCCTGTTGACATAGAATATACTATTAATGTTGGAGAGGATAATTCATTCAATATAAACTTATTGCAATGTAGGCCGCTCCAGGTTTCAATAAACGATGAGGCCATAGAAATGCCTGTAGATAAGAATGTCTTCTTCCATATCAAGGAGTCTTCAATGGGCATGTCAAGAAAGAATTCAATAGATGCAATCTGTTATGTGGACCCTAGAAAGTATTATGAATATCCTTATGCTCAAAAAAGTTTAATTTCTCATGTAATCAATGATGTGAATGCTTATTGCAAGGAAAATGCTAAGACTGCAATTCTGATAGTTCCTGGAAGAATCGGTACATCTTCTCCTGAGTTAGGAATCCCAGTTGTCTTTGCAGACATCAGTCATTTCTCTGCAATTCTTGAGGAATCATATAGTGAAGTTGGATATATGCCTGAATTGTCCTTCGGAAGCCATATGTTCCAAGACTTGGTGGAAGCTGAAATATACTATGGTGCATTGTTTGAAAATGAGAAAAAGATAGAATTCAATAAGGATATGATTTATGATTATCAGAATATTCTAAAGGATATAAATCCTAATCTGAGCGATGAGATATATGATATGGTTCAGGTCATAGACTTTGGTGAAGACAAGGCAGAGTTCTATCATGATATGAATAATGATGAGTCCTTGTGTATTTTTAAATAATTCAATTGAAATTAAAATAATTAGTTTCAGTTAAAGTAAATGAAAATCCTTATTTCAAATTAAAATAAAAAAGCAATGGTTTTTCATTAAACTATAAAAAAATTCATTTTGAAAACATTCATTGTTTTGGGTAGGTGGGTGGGACATATGCCTTTATTTCCATAATTCTTTTTTTCCACAAAAGAATTATAAAATAAAACCAAAACATAGGACAAATTGGATGTGATTAGTGATCCTATCTGAATTTTTAGAGTTTATTTTTCAGGTAGGATTATTATCACATTTTTTGATTAATTTAATTTATTATAACTTCTCGTAGGAATCTCCATTTACTTTATAGCTTGGTTTTAATATGGTAAATGTTTGAATAACATCTACAAATGATTTTACAGTAGCCTGATCTCTATTGTTTTTGGTGTACAATTCAAGGTTGTATAGGTTATTGTCCTTTAATATAGAGAACTGCTCTATTTCCAAGCCTTCTTTTGTAGTGTAGAAGACATCCCAAATGTCTTGAGTGTCCATTTTTTCCAATGCAGATTGCTGGATTTCACATCCCTTTGATTTTAAGTCCTCTTCAATTGCAGTTTTCAAATCGTCAATGTTATCAATGAGGCATGGTTGGGTTGATATTTTTACGATAGCGTTATTTGATCTATTAAAAAGCATAATGTCTGTAAATTCATCTTCCTCTTCGCTTGGAAGCTCTTGCCAAGCAAATGGATATTCAAAGCAGACGTATTTGTTGTTGAATCCTCTTTTCATTTTGCTTAAGACTTCTTCATCGCTCATCATGTCTGGAGTTTTTGTAGCGCTTTTGCTTAAATCAAGTTCAAATCTTTCTTTATTGTTTTTTACCATCTTTACACCTTTTTTCTTATCAATTAAATTTATATATTTTTCTTCTTGTTATTTGAATAAGTATTATTTCTTTTTTTTTATTGTTTATGAAGTTGTTTAATATTTTAGTTGTATTTAAATAAACTATTTATATTAAGTTTAAAGCTATAAAGTTAAAAATCATTTCATAGACCATAATTAAGCCAATTCCTCCTAAAATGCCTGTAATAAAACGCAATGTGTTATTGCTTTCTCTCATTTCAAATAATTGGGTTGTTCCATCTATTGCAGAGGGAATTAGAAGAATAATTCCTATTAGCATTGTTGTGAGGTTATATGGCAAAGGGAAGTATTTAAATAGGATTATGCAAGCTATTCCGCTTATGTAAAATCCTGTACATCTTGCACATACTGGAAATTGATGTCCTTTATAAAAGAAGCTTCTCTCAGGCCGTCTATGGCAAATGTAATTAAACACACTCATTTTAACCCTTCAATATGTTCTTATTAAGAATTTTAAAGTTTATAGTAGGTCATATTCATTTCTTACTTTATTTTTTTCTTTTTTTATTTAATTGCTTAAGCAACTGTTAAAATAACTGTAAGAATCAATAATACTATAAGAACTCCACAACAGCTTTCATTTTTATTTAAAGTGTTTTCTTCACCATTCTCTTCAAAATAATAATTATACATCAAATATTCTTCAGGATCCAGTCCGTCCATCATCTCACCCCAATTTTTAAATTATTTTTAGTTTTATCTTTTTCAACAGAATATATTTTGATACAATTTATTTAAGATAAATTTATATGTTTTTAAAATATTATATTTTATTAATGATATTTAATATTATTTGATTTGATATTCTATATACTGTGTTGATAAATGATTATTTAGCTATTTTTATTTTATATTTTGTGGTGTTTTAGATGGCAAGAAGAGGAGAAAATGAATTTGATTTTTTAGGACTTTACATTGAGGAAATTAATGGAAAAGAAGATAAGTCTAATGGTGCTATTAAATTAAGAGAAGATTCAATTTTCATTGAAAAAAGGAGCCGATTGAATGGAAAGGTTAAGGACTCTTTTGAAGTTGCTTATGATGATATAGTCAGTGATGGTGTGGATCGCCCTGCTAAAAATAGGCTTGTTATTCAATTTAAAGATAGAAAGGTTTCCTTAAAGACAATTGATTATGAAATGCTTGATGTATTGGAAGATAAGCTCTTTGATATTATAGAAGGCCCTCAAGATACTCCTCAAGTTAATCAAGAAGCTCCTCAAAATATTTCTCAAGCTCATCAGACTGTAATTTCAGCTAAGTCTGAAGAGAAAATAAGTGAAATAGACATTCCAGACCAAATCAGAAAGTATCATGACTTGTATAAGGAAGGCATTATCTCTGAGGAAGAGTTTGAAAATAAGAAAAAAGAGCTTTTAAGTTCTTAAGCTCTTCTTTTTGTTTTTTTACTATTAAATTATATTAAATTTATGAAAAATTTATAAAATTTAACTTTTTAAAAATTAAAATTTCTATCAGATAAATGTCTAAAAAACAAAATAGTTAAATAAGATAAATGATAATATATAATATTGTTGTTTTTTATGTAAATTAATGGGGCCCGTAGCTCAGTCTGGCAGAGCGCTTGGCTCTTAACCTTGTTGTCGCGGGTTCAATCCCCGTCGGGCCCGTTATTTTAATCA
>ONYG01000238.1 GCA_900321995.1 uncultured Methanobrevibacter sp.
CAATAAACTTTTTTTACTAAACTTCATTAAGAATAATTCCATTATAAATCGTTAAGTATTATTAGTAGTTTAAACATAATATATTAATATAATGTAAAAATTTTTTATATTGCATTAGTTCTATAATTATCGAACATACATTTTAAAAGTAATATAAATCATTTATATTTATTCAATTATCTAATTAGAAGGAAAGTGAGGTGTAAAGATGAAAGTAAAAATTACAGAAACTGCATTCAGAGATGCTCACCAATCCCTTTTAGCAACAAGAATGAGAACTAGAGATATGGTCCCTATTGCTGAAGAAATGGATAAAATTGGATATCATGCTATTGAAGCATGGGGTGGAGCAACCTTTGACACATGCATAAGATTTTTAAACGAAGATCCTTGGGAAAGACTTAGAGCATTAAAAGAAAACTTTACTGAAACTCCTTTACAAATGTTACTTAGAGGTCAAAACCTCTTAGGATACAAACATTATGCTGATGATATTGTAACCAAATTTGTTGAAAAATCATACGAAAACGGTATTGATGTTTTCAGAATATTCGATGCGATGAACGACATCAGAAACATGCAGCAATCCATTAAAGTAGCTAAAGCACAAGGAGCTCATGTTCAAGGTACTATCAGTTATACCATTAGCCCTGTTCATACAGTTGACAAATTTGTAGAATTTGCTAAAGAGCTTGAAGCTTTAGAATGTGATTCAATTGCAATTAAGGATATGGCTGGTTTAATAACTCCTTCTGTTGTTTTCGAATTGGTTTCAAGATTAAAAGAAGAAACAGATTTACTCGTTAACTTACATTCCCATTGTACAAGTGGTATTACTCCAATCAGTTACTATGCTGCTTGTCAAGCAGGTGTAGATATTTTAGATACTGCAATATCTCCATTAGCTTGGGGTACTTCCCAACCTCCAACAGAAAGTATTGTAGCATCATTACAAGGCACTGAATTTGATACTGGTCTTGATTTAAAAGCATTAAACCAAATTAAAAAATACTTTGAAACCCTCAGAGAAAAATATGAAGGATATATCGATCCAATTAGTGAAAGAATCGATACTGATGTGTTAATGTACCAAATTCCTGGAGGAATGCTTTCAAACTTAATTTCACAATTAAAACAGCAAAATGCTTTAGACAGATACCAAGACGTATTGGAAGAAATGCCTCGTGTAAGAGAGGATATGGGTTACCCACCTCTTGTAACTCCTACAAGCCAAATAGTAGGTATTCAAGCTGTTATGAATGTTATTAACGGTGAAAGATACAAAATCGTATCCAACGAAGTTAAAGATTACATGAAAGGATACTATGGTCGTGCTCCAGCACCAGTAAACCAAGAGATTGCTAAGAAAATCATTGGTGACGAAGAGCCTATTGACTGTAGACCTGCAGACTTAATTGAAGATGAATACGAAAACTTCAAGAAAGAAGCTGAAGACTTAGGAATTCTCAAAAAAGAAGAAGACATTCTTACTCTTGCAATGCTTCCTCCTGTAGCTAAACAGTTCCTTAAAGGTGAACTTGAAGAGGAACCTTTCCCTGAAACAAAAATAGTGCCAGACAGTGACATAAGCGCAATTCCTACAGAATACTCTGTAGAAGTTGATGGAGATGTCTTTGATGTAAAGATCATGCCAACTGGATACTTGCAAATAGAAGAGGACAACTCTGGAAACATGGGCCCTATCCCAGGAGCACTTACTGCATCTATGCAAGGAATGGTACTTAAAATCAAAGTGAACACTGGAGACAAGGTACAAAAAGGTTCTGTTGTAGCAGTTCTTGAAGCTATGAAGATGGAAAACGATATTTACGCTGAAGAAGACGGTATCGTTGAACAAATTTTCGTAGAAGAAGGAGACACTGTTAACGCAGGAGATAACTTAATGTTAATTAAAGGATTAGATGAATAAATCTAATTCTTTCTTTTTTTATTTTTTTATAAGAAAAAACTATTTTTAAACTACTTTTAATTTAATTGCACATATTTTCCAATTAGAATTCATACAATTTTCTAACTACTTTTAATTTAATTGCACATATTTTCCAATTTAGGACTCATACAATTGTTCGTAATTGTAAAAACTAATTAAATGAAGATAAAAAAAATGAAATGAATAAAACCATTAATTGGATTATCCATTTCCGATTCCTAAGAAGAAATAATCATAAGTATTGTTTAATGTAACATCATCCATCCAAGGATAAGTTTCTCTCAAATAATCTTTTATCTCTTCAGAGCGGGTAATCACATCTGCCTTGTTTAAAAACATTTGAGACCTAAAATAATCATTTAAATCATCACTTATTTCTCGAGATTGCTCATACAATTTCACTAAATTAGAAGGCGGAATCTCAGGCAATGATTCCCTTAAAACATCTACTGGCAATAAATCAAAGTGATTAGCAATTGCAAGATTAAATACTATATTTAAAAACATATCCTTTGCATCGATGACCACTCTTTTTGGAATATTTTCTGCTTGATCTTGTGAAATAACCCCATCAGCTAATGCCTTATCAACATTGGTTTCGACAACAATCTTAACAGGAACGTCTATCATGCCTCTTCTGAATTGAATAATGAAAATTATCATACATATGATAGAGAATATGGCAATAGCAATTGAGATATTCCTTAAAATTGGTGAATGGAACCTTAATCTATTTAAAACAAATAGCACAATAGCTAATATGATTGAAAATCTTGAAATAGATGCAAAGTTTATTTTTCTGCTCATTTTTCTCACAACTTGATAATAAATAATTATATTAAGTAATTAATTAAGAAAAAAAATTCTATTAATAGAATTATTTTTTAAAAATAACTAATAAATAATAATAATTTCGTATTATATAAAGTTTTCCAAATGATTTTTGAATTAAAATTATAGAAGAAAAAAATTAAAATTAAAATAAAAAAATAGAGACAATAAAATAAATAAATAAATAAATAAATAAATAAAAAAAAAAAAATTAAAAGAATGGAGATTAATATTATCCCCTATTATGTTCTAAGAAATCGCGAATCATGGTATTTGCAACTTCTCTAATTTCAGTTAAAGGAATATCTTGCTCTATAGCAATCCTTCTGATGTCTTCATATTCAGGCCTATGTGAAATGATCTCATCGCCAATTAATCCTATCTTAAAGTTTATAGTATAAACCTTATCGCCAACATTAATGTCTAAAGGCACAAATTGTCTTTCTGCTATTCCCCTATGGGTGTTTTCAGAAATCCTAATTCCTAAAGTTCCAGTCTCTTTAAACAATACATTCACCAAATGGTCAACAAGAATAGGTCTTGAAATAATCTTTATCAAATGGCCTGGACGGTTTTTCTTCATGGTTATTGGGACAATTGATACATCTGAAGCTCCTTCAGCCAATAGCAAATCAAATAGGTATCCTAATTCTTCACCAGACATATGGTCAATATTAGTTTCTATAACAGAGACCCTATGCTTTTCATTTGTTTCTCTTGTTTCAATTACCCTTAAGACATTAGGAAAATCAAATTCCTTAGAGCCACAACCATAAGCAATCACATCAGGTGACATCATAGGTGCAAATTCCAAGTACTCATCACAGAATTCCATATATAAAGCACAACCTGTTGGAGTGGCCAATTCACTTGCCACAGGCCCTCCACGACATTGGGCTTCACCTTTGGAAATATCCTCGTAACCATCCTGATTCAAACCTTTGAGAATATCCAAACTTGCAGGTGCAGGTACAGGAATCACACCATGAGCGGTTTTTACAGTTCCTCCGCCAACTGAAATAGGCAATCCAACAACCTTGTCGATATCCATCCTCAAATCAAAATAAGCGCAAATAGAACCAAAAACATCTGCCACAGCATCTGCTGCACCAACTTCATGAAAATGAACTTCCTCTAATGATTTGCCATGAACTCTTGATTCAGAAACAGCTATACGCTTAAAAACAGATTTAGCCATTTCAATCATTTCATCAGTGAGATTCTCAATATCCTGATTCTTCAAATCATCTATTTTTTGAATGAAATCTGGAAAATGAATATGATGATTATGTTCATGGTCTTCATGAATTGTATTTACATTACAGAATGTAGCCTCAATTCCTGCCTTATTCACCTTTTCTATTGAAACTTCAACTTCGCCAAAATCATAAGCCACATCTTCCATAAGATTCTTTACCTTTTCACTGTCAGCCCCTAAATCAACGAGAGCCCCAATAATCATATTTCCAGAAATTCCTGCACTTTGAGGGTCAATTATAAAAACCATGATAAGTCTCCTTTAATGATTAAGAATAAATTGTCAATCTCTTCATAATTTTGAACTTTTTATTATATTTACTATATAATTACAATTAAATAATATTTATTATAAAAATATATTTATAATCTTTAAGAGGAATTCAATTGTCTAAAAAAAATAAAGCTAATAAAAACCACAAAAGGAAAGAATCTCCAGAAGTAGTTAAAGAATTAAACTACGGAAAATTAATTAAAAACGAAGATGTATTATACATAAACAATCCCGATTACTACTTAACTTTCAGCGATTTGGAGATAAGTGATGGAATAGATATCATTGAAAACATCATGGTTTTATCAAAAGATTACATTAGCTTTAATAGGCAATATGAAGATGAAGATTTAAGTGATGTTGAGCTAATGGAAATTACTGAAGAGTATAAGGAAAATAGAAATATTGAAGGTGGCTATATCAGCCAAAGCTTTGATGGCTTAGACTTTGTAATAAATTCTTATGATGATATAAAAGTCATTACAGTTATTTCCAATGATTTAAAAGTTCAGAAATTCACAGAAGACTTGAAAGTGGTTAATAGCTGGAAAGGATTCCAAAATGCTAAAATAAACTTCGGCCAAATTATCCTGATTGACCATGCATTAAGTCCAAAACTGCTTATTCAGCTATACAAAACAGCTACAAAGCAAAAGGCTAAATTCTTTGAATCACTTCACTTGCCTTTGCATATCAACAATATATTAAATAATAATGATTTCTTAGTCATTGGAGCAAATCTTCCAGAAGAAACATTAGACCAAGATTACATTATGGAAATAGGTTTAGATATTACCAATATGGAATATGAAGACGATGATATTAATTTAGA
>ONYG01000245.1 GCA_900321995.1 uncultured Methanobrevibacter sp.
CTTCATATCTTAAGGCTTATATTTTTTTATTTATAGCATAAAGAACTTATCTTTACAGTAATTATATTCGATTTCTTTCTCTTCATTCAATGAATTCTTATAGAATTGTATTGCAAAGTATAAATCATGAATAGCTAGGCCATAATTATAGACTAAGATTCTTTCCTTATCATTTACACGTCCTTCAGCCTTTCCTAATAAAACGTCTGTAGTGTTTTCTATTGATTTAAACTCATTAAAGTATTTGAATCCAGTGATCTGTTCAATTTCATCTGTAAAGACTTTATCAAAGAACAAGTCACAGTTTTGGAATCCTAATGTCATGATAGGAATGATTGTAACTCCCTCCTTATAACAGTCATCTTCTGCAAAGTCTTCTGTTGCTCTTGTTACAGCAGAAATAATGACATCACTGCCTTCAATAGTCTCTTCATAGGTTTCACATAATTCAAATTTAATGTTTTCAAATTTAGAGAAGTAATTCATGAATCTTTCTTCATGATTATGATATTTATATAGCTTAAATGTGATTTCACGGTCTGTTATCTGTGACATTAAGACTTCTATACATGCAAACATTATGTTTCCTAAACCAAATAATCCAACGGTTTTAAAATCTTTTTTAGCATACATGATTGCAGAATGAGCTGCTGCTGCCCCAGTACGTAGAGTTGTGATGTATTCAACATCCATTACAGCTTTCAATATGCCTGTATCCGCTTCATATAATAACAAGTCACTCATCATGACTGAACGCTCTTCGCCTCTCTTTATTTGGTGACGCCCAATCATTTTGTTACAGACAAGATTTTCCTCTTCATACATACAAGGCATACAAGCGTAATAATCTCCATCTGCTTGATTAATACGTGTTTTTGCAGGCATTACAAACTTATCTTTGTTTTTTAATGCAAAATCAATCCATTCAAAATATTCTCCTGCAGGCAGTTGACTGCCAATCTTTTTACAAGTTTCAAAATCAAATATTTTTATCATATTAATCACTCATTATGCACTTTTAAAGTATATAGATAATCTTAATGGGTTAACAGTTTTCATAGTCTTTGCTATTTTACATGAATTTAATTTTTTTACTTTTACACTTCTTTAGTCTTTTTATTCATTTATTTCATGAATTTCCTCTAGAATTTCAGCGATTTTTATGGATTCGTCTTCAAAAACTCCCATTGATTCTATACGGCCGTTCTTTAGCATTGTAGACATTGATTTAATCAGGTATTTAAATCCGTTTCCTTCAAAGTTTGTATTATATATTTCTGCTTCGCTTCCTCCAGGCTTATAAAGACTAAAGCTTTTGCTTCTCCACCAGTTTTCTTTCATTCTAATGGTAGCTTCTGTTCCAATAATCTCTAGTTGATTGTCTACACGCAATTTGTTTCCTACATTGATTACAGCTCTTGCATTCGGATAAACAAAGTTCATTGATGCAAATTCAATGTCATCTCCATCTTTTGTAACCATATAATCAGATTTTTCATAATCCTGTCCCAATATCTTTAGCATAGGAAGCAATGTCAATGAGCTTAAGTCATAGAATAGGTTGGACCTTTCCTCATCGTTTTTGGATATTGAACAGTTAAAGCTTAATATGTCTCCAATCAAGCCTCCTTGTGTCATCCATAAGAGCTGGTTGAAAACATAGATATGGACCATTTTTGTATTTTCCATAAGAATTACATTATTTTCCTTTGCAAGTTGGATCAATTCCTTGATTTCACTTGCCTTATAGCTTGCAGGAGGATCATAAATTATATGCTTTCCTTTTTTCAATGCTTGTCTTATTAAATCGACTCTTTTTTCTATTGTGCAGCGAACATAAATTATATCTGAGTTCTCTATAAGTTCATCATATTCATAATAAATATTTTCCAAATCGTATTTTTCCTTAAACTTTTCAGATATTTCCTTTTGGGGTGAATAGACACCCTTTACCTGAAAACCATTTACCAATTTAGCCTCTTTTACGATTTCATTGTCGTCGGTTTCGTCACAGACTACTCCAATGTTATAATTCTTAAATGATTTCTCTCTAAGTTCAGTGCTGGAGATTCCTTTAGTTCTCTCTAAATATACCATTTCACAGTATCTTGACAGATGGTCAAATTTTCCTTTCCAATCGTCTCCGATAACAAAGTAATCTATGTCATACTTTATTAGGTCTCCAATTTTCTGTCCAAGATATTCTTCAACGATTATCTCATCCACTAATCCAGTATTTTTAACATTTTCTATTCTAGTTGCAAGAGTATCATTTACACTTAGTTTGCCTCGTCCAATGTCATAGTTTTCTCCTGTTACACCGACGATTAGGTAATCTCCATATTCTTTTGCTCTTTTTAGAATATTGTAATGTCCCTTATGAAACATGTCGAATGTTCCATATGTTATAACTTTTTTCATGCTTGACCTCTTATTATTTTTTTAACTAAAGGAGTTAGACAGTCTTATGATTATTTTATCAGCTTTTTATGAATTTGGTATTTCTTCATGTTTTTTATCAATGTTTTCTTATCCAATCGTAAACACGCTTACAATTGTTCTTATCAGTATATTTAAAGAAATTATTCACTCTGTTATTGTATTTTTCTTCCATTTTACAGTCGTTTTCAATATATTCCTTAATTTTATTGACTAGTTCTTCCTCTTCCTTAAATACGTCTCCAAATGTACTTGCCTCATCATCAACTAAAGCTTCTCCAAGCTCTGGAATTTCAACAGACTCTTCACCATAATGATAATAGACAATAGGTTTCTTAAGATATGCAAAATCAAAATGAACTGAAGAGTAGTCTGTCACCATCAAGGAGGTTTCACATAAAAGCTCATGAATCCTTCTATCATTATCGATTTCAATATTGTCCGTATTGAATAGGTCTAAAAATTTCAAAGAATTATGATGAGGTTTAAAAATGATTTTATAACCTTTTTCTTTTGCAAAATCTATTAATTCCATGTTATTTAACAAGCTATTCCATCTTGTAAAGTATTCAGAACTTAATAAGTCATCTTCTGTTTTGATTGCCTGTCTCCAAGTTGGCATAATGAAGATTTCCTTCTTAAGATTATCATTATTTAGCTCATCATAACGTGGAAATCCTAGTTTTTGAATGATTTGGCTATCATAGTTATAGTTTTCGACAAATGCATTATAGTCCAAATCTGAAACTGTCAATAGAAGTGAAAAGTTAAAGTCAAATTTCCTAAGCCAGTTGATTCTGTTGTATTTTACAACTCCATGCTGTAGGAAATAAATTGGAGGGCTTGATATTCCTTGTACTAACTTTAGGTTTTCATCTGCAAATGGATTTATATGCCTTTTGTATCCTTGGGATGATATGAACTTTTTTGTAAACATATAGGTTTTTTTATGCTTTAGTGATCCAAATGCTAAAATCCTATTTCCAAATTCCTTTTTAAGTTTCTCAAACTCTGGATTTTCCTTTTCCAATGCGAAATACTTTTCCACATTGTCATTTTGGCCTGTAGCATATCTGAATAGATGCTCTCCATTATCACCTGTGCTGTCTCTTCTATCCATAAATAAGTATATTTGCTTATTTTTCATTTTAGGCAAGTATAATAAGTACAATAACCTATAAAAAATTGATTTGAATTTAAACTTTTGGCTGCTTCTTAGAATCTTTTTAAATGAACTTATTTCTAATCTAAGAGCCTTTGTATACTTATAAGGCATTATATAAATGGATTTGTTAATATGAGCTAGAATTTGTGAGTCTCTAATGTAAAAGTGACTAAATTTAGATAATTCAGCAAATTTTCTAAATCCGATTTTGCTTTTAATGACTACTTTATTGTTGTCTTCTTCATAAATGGTTCTAAAGTCTATTCTGGTTTCTTTGTCTTTTTCTATTGGAATCTTTATTTCAAAATTATAGTTAAATCTCCAATCTATGCCAAGGAATCTTTTTGTCACTCTAGTTGTTCTTGGATATTCCATATACTTGGCTTTAAATACTTCTTTTTTTCCATTTTCTACTTTAATGGCCTCTATTCTTATTGCTTCATTATAGCAAGAGCTTACATAGTTTCCAGATAAGTTTAAGAAACCGTCTTTAAGCTCAATTATATCAAGGAATATTTTATGCTTCTGCAAATTGTTTATTATTGTATCCTTGGTTTTCAATAGAATATTTTTCTCTTCATCAATTTCAACAGAGAATTCCTTACGATTCTTCAAATAGATTAAGAAGCGGCTAAAGTATATTTTCTTATTGCTAATGATTCTAGGGTTAAGAATAATCTCTTCGTCAATATGGTCTAGGATATCATATAAGATTTCCCAAAACTCTTGTTTTTCTTCTTTGCTTAGGAATTCAGGCAAGTCATCAACATTTTCAAATTTTCTTAAGGCATAAACGATGATTCCTTGTATAAAATCTGGAACTTTCCCTTCATTTTCTATGGAATAGCTAATCAGTTCCCTTAAGCATTTTAATCTGTAATTATAAAATTCTTTCCTGGTTTTTGAAGTCTTAGACAATGAATTTTCATTGCTTCTTCTAAAATAATATGTTGGCTTTTTCACAAGGCCTATTTTCTTTTTAAAAAGCAAGACCTTATTGATGAAGACCAAATCTTCATCTATCAATAAATTCTCATCAAATCTTATGTCCCTTATTGCTTCTTTTTTTATGAAGCATGAACTTGCAGATGCTTGCAATGCCTCTGGATTTTCAATCAGGTCAATTACTCTATCTTTTGAATCATTCTTCTTATCGAATTTGTAGTTTAATTTGTAGTTTTTTTCATTAAATAAGTATATCGGTATGGAAATAAGACCTATATCTTTATTCTTATCAATGAAACTGTTTACAGATTCCAATGCATCATGAGTTAATTTATCATCGCTGTCTAAGAAATTGATATATTCTCCTTGTGCAATTTCTAAGCCATAGTTTCTTGCTGCTCCAGGTCCTTTATGGTCTTTAGAGTAGACTTTTATGCGATTGTCTTTATTTGCATAATCTTCAAGGATTGAAAGTGAATTATCTGTTGAACCATCATTTATACAGATGACCTCCATGTCCTTAAATGTTTGATTGATTAGGCTGTCTAAACATTCATTGAGATATTTTTCTGTATTATAAACAGCTATGATAATTGAAAATTTGACCATATGCTCTCTCCATAAGATTTGATTGATTAAATTGATTTTAATTTTTTAAATTGTTTTAATTCTTTTTAATTTTTTTTAATTTTCCTATTCAATATTTTCCCATAAGTTATTGAAAGCTATTTTAGGAGGAATTTGATTAATTATAACATCATAAACAAAGTCAACAATGACGCTTTTAATGCCATTATCTTCACAAATGTCCTTTATGGCCATAATTGAATTCTTTCCTTCAAAGACGATTCCGCTTGCCTTTTCATCCACTATGATTCTTTGGCCATATAGCATACCAAGAGTGTGGTTTCTGCTTTCTAGGGATGTTGAAGTAAGAACCAAGTCTCCAAATCCACAGTATTCTCCTACAGTGGACTCTTTTCCTCCAACATTAATGAGGATATCTTTTGTCTCTTCAAATCCTTTTGTCAATACGCCATATCGGGCATTCTCGTTAATGTCCATTCCTTCGCATATTCCATTAGCTATTGCATTAACGTTCTTCAACACTCCACACATTTCAAGTCCAATGACATCATCAATGATTTTCACCTTGAATTGCTGGGTTGACAATACGGATTTTACCTTTTCGGCATTTTCCCGATTCCTTGATGCAATGTTTGAGACAGTAGGAAGGTTTAGCATTATTTCAGATGCAAAGTTAGGTCCGGATAATGCTACAAAATTATCATCAAAGTATTCCTCTATCACTTTTCCCATAGTCTTTAGGGAAGGGTATTCAATACCCTTAGCAGTTGTAACAAGGATAGTATCTTCCTCAACAATCTCTTTTAGAGATTTTAGAGCATTTCTAAAAGCAGATGATGGAATCGCTAAAAAGATTATGCTACAGTCTTTAAGGTCAGTTAAGTCTGTTGTAGCTATTATATTATCTTTTAGCTGTGTATTAGGGTAGTATTCAGTATTATAACCGGTTTTAGAGATGGATTCCTTTAAATCTTCTCTTCTTAGGTGTAAATACACTTCCTTAACATTTTCTGAAATTGTTTGAGCTAAAGCTGTTCCTAAGCTTCCAGCTCCTATAATCCCTATTTTTTCCATTATCTCACCTATAAAATTAAAACTTCAGTTTTTTTATCTTTAGTATTGAAACATTTGTTGAAATGCATTCTATGTTTTTTGAGTGTATTTGTTTCTTTGTAAACCCATTTCCTTGTTTTTCTTCTTTATTTATTCGCTGAAACTCACTCTTTCGAATTTTTCTGGCTCTAAAATTGATTTAGTAGCATCTACACCTACTTTTGTAGTTGTTCCATCTACTTCAGAAGCTACAGGATCAAGGGAAGAGCCTCTTGCCTTAGGCACAATTACTATGTCGTCATCACCTTTTACACGGGTAGCTATTGCATATTCAATGTCTTGAGGGTCGAATATGTCAACGTCCTCATCAACTACAACCACATGTTTCAATGAAGGGTGTGCAGCAAGTGCAGACATGATAACGTTCTTTCCATCTCCTTGGGTTTGTTTCTTAATAGAAACAGCTGCATGCAACCAACAGCAGCCTCCTTCAGTAAGGACAACATTTTGCACTGTAGGAACGGTATTTTTAACGGCATTATATATTCTAGGCTCTTGTGGAAGGCCTTGCAAGAGCTTATGCTCAAATCCAGCAGGCAATATTGCATGATAGTGCAATGCTTCGTCTTTCTTAAAGTACATTTTGCTTAATTTTATGACTGGCTCTTGTCTTATGAGGTCATAGGTATCTGTCAAGTCTACAAATGGACCTTCTTCTGCAGTCTCATCAACTAATATCTTACCTTCAAGGATAATGTCTGCTTCAGGCACTTTAAGGCCATTTTTAGTGTTAACAAGAGTTAATTCTCCATTCTTAAATCTGTTAGCCACTTCCATCTCATCCACATCAATAGGGATTGAAGTGGTACATGCAAGAAGAATGGATGGTTCCATGCTGATAGCTATTGCTATATCTAAGTCTTTTCCCATGTCTCTTGCCTTTTGAACATAAGTGTATAGGTTTCTTGGGACGATACGGATTGCTAATCGATTCTTATCAAGGACTAACATACGGTGGATGGAAGCGTTTTGAACTCCAGTTTCAGGGTCACGTGCAAATACTACACCTGCAGTGATATATGCTCCTCCATCACGTTTGTAGTGGGTAAGAATTGGTATTTTAGCCAAATCCACTCTTTTGCTTTGGTATTCGTCTCTTATCTCTACAAAATTCTTTACTGGAGTTGGATTGTTCATACCGTCGATAATCTTGAAAGTAATCTCATCCACTTGACATCCAAGTGAATCAGCTATCTTTTCTCTTGTATTGCAGATTCCAGATACGATTGGAATGTCACATCCTTTAACGTTTTCTAAAATCACTGTGTCTTTAGGATATTGACGAAGTATCTTTGCAGCTTCGTAAACTGGATCCACTTCTTTTTCTATTTTAATAATTTCTCTTTCTTCTGCCATAGTATCACTTTTTTTATTTTTTGGCCCTTTCATTTCTTTAATTTAATAATCATTAATTTGAATCATTATTTCAAGTTATTAAGATTTATCATGAATCGAATTATATTTTAACTTTATTTTTTTCAAATATGGATTTTTATTGCTTATAATCTTATAAGTCAGCATTTTCATACTTGATCCATTTTAAGTTCTCTTCTATCTGCTTATTTGATATTGCAAGTATTTCTCCAGCAACTATTGCAGCATTTCTACCATTGTCAATTCCAACGGTTCCTACAGGAACTCCTGGAGGCATATTTGCCATGGTAAGCAATGCATCTTGACCATCAAGCTTTTTAGAGCATGGAACTCCAATCACTGGCTTTTCAGTAAGTGCTACAACAGAGCCTGCAACAAGTGCAGACAATCCGCTTATTGCTATAAAGAGTTTTGCATTATTTCTTTTGCTCATATAAGCTTCAAAGTCTTTTGCATGTCTTATTGGAGATATGTAATCTAATTTATAATCAATCTTCATTCTTTCAAGGAGAATTGCAACGTCTTTAGCTATTTCCATATCTGAATAGCTTCCTGCAAGTATCATAACATCTGGAGTGTCTTCAAGCTCTTCAAATTCAATCTTTTCATATCCTTCTTCACTTAAGAAGTTTTTTTGGAAATATTCTCCATCTAAGCTATCAATCAGTTCCTTTTCACCTGATTCCACTTTCTGTTGATATTCTATTCTTAATTTTGAGATATTTTCCTTAACTGCATCATCATAGCTTGCGATTATTTCACCTGCAATGATTGCTGCATTGTCTCCCCTGTTTATTCCAACAGTGGTTACAGCAACTGGAAACGGCATTTGCACACAAGCGTATAATGCATCAAGGCCTCCTACAGCCCCATCAACAGGAACTCCAATTACTGGCCTATGGGTGTATGCAGCTATTGCTCCAGGCAAGTGAGCAGCTAATCCTGCAATTCCGATAAATACCTCTACACCTAATTCAGTTGCATCCATAACAAGCTTTTTGACCTTATCGTGAGTCCTATGTGCTGATGCAACCTTTAAACTATATGGAATTTGAAGCTTTTCCAATATTTTAATAGCCTTTTCAGCTATTTTACTATCAGATGCACTTCCAAGAATTATCATTACTTTTGGAATCATGTAATCTCCCTTTTAAATATCTGATTATAAATTTCTCATCTTTAAATAGTTGTTAAGAATTTCTTTTCTCAAGTTTTATGAGTCTGTAAATAGTTGTTAAGAATTTCTTTTCTCAAGTTTTATGAGTCTGTTAATAGTTGTTAAGAATTTCTTTTCTCAAGTCATGAATATAACTTATTTTGACAAAAATTTACAATATATTTTAATATTTATTAATACTATTATATAATACTTAATTAATTATAAAGAAAAATTCATTTTTTCCTTTTTTCCTTTTTTATTTTTTATATTGGGGTTGAATTAAAATCTTTTGAATTTCTTATAATACTTTAACAATATTTAAATAATAAGCAAATTAAATCTAACATTAATATACATTAAAAGATTATTGAAGATTTCTTGTTCTTGGAAATTTTAACATTTTAATTGAAATATGGGATTTATATGGTTAAAATATCAGTTATCATACCTGTTTACAATTGTGAGGATTATATTGCAGAATCAATCAGAAGCATTCTAAATCAGACATTTGATGATATTGAGATAATAGCTATTGATGACGGTTCAAAAGACAATACATTGAACATATTGAATGATTTGGCTAATGAGGATTCACGCCTTTTAGTATATAGTCAGGAAAATCAAGGAGCAAGTGCAGCAAGAAACCGAGCCATGTCTATGGCTAAAGGGGATTATTTCTACTTTTTTGATGCAGATGACTATTTGGTTGAGGATGGCCTTGAAAAGGCATACTCCAATGCAGTAAATAACGATTCAGACATTGTACTATTCAAATACGACCAATATCAGGATGATAGCTTTTTGCAGCATATAGATCTTAACATAGAAAAAGAGTTTCCAGGTGAGGATTTCAATAATTTCACATTCAATATTTATGATTATAAAAAGCGAGCTTTTAAGGGGCCTTTTGCTCCTTGGTATAAATTTTATAAGAGAGAGTTTTTAGAAAGTCAGGATTATTTTGAGTTTCCTCCTAATCTAAATCATAATGATGTTCCATTTCATGTAAAAACAATTCTAAAGGCATCTAAAATATCATTCGTTCCTGAATATTTATATCACTACAGAACCGATAATCCAAATTCCATTTCAAACAGGAGATTAAAAAAATACAAGGACATATTTTCTATAATTGACATTGTAGAAGATTTCTTGAAGGAAGAGGGATTGTTTGAAGAGTTTAAGAAGGAATTTGATTATTTTGTAATCAATAGAGTAACCTTTGAAATTATGGATAGGCCTGTAGAATACTTTGAATTGGCTAAGGAAAGACTAATCGGAATTGATTTAAGCAATGATTTATTGTCTAAAAACGTTAGATTCAAGGCCAAAACCATTTTGAATTCCGATTCACTTGATGAATATGAGTTTAAAATGGAAATAAACTCATTGGAGAAAAAGCTAAAGTCCCTATCCAAGAAAAATAAGGCTTTGACTGAAGAAAACAATAAGCTTAAAAAGGAATTGAATAAAGCCAAGAAGAAAAACAAGGAGATTTTAAATTCAAAAAGCTGGAAAATAACCGAACCTCTTAGGAAATTGAATA
>ONYG01000237.1 GCA_900321995.1 uncultured Methanobrevibacter sp.
ACCTGGTTTAGGATTACTCGAAAAATTAGCTAACGGTAAAAAGGACAAAGGTAGAAAAGAAATCGAAAGAAGAGTTAACATGGGACTTCCAAGTCCTTTCTAATTCTTTTTTCTTCTTTTTTATTTTTTCTTTTTTCAATGAACTGATTATTTTATTTACTTATTTTTTATACCTTTTTTCTACAATTGTTATTTATTTATTCTTATTCTCTATTTTTATTAGCTATTCTTTTTTCTATAAGTTTTATTCTCTATTCTTATTAGCTATTTTTTTCTATAAGTTTTATTCTCTATTTTTATTAGCTATTTTTTTCTATAAGTCTTATTCTCTATTCTTTTTCTATAAGTCTTATTTTTCTATTCTTATTTTTCTATTCTTATTCTCTATTCTTTTTCTATAAATCTTATTTTTCTATTTTTATTGTTCATTTTTAAATTTTATAAAGCCATTTTTAAATATTATAAAAATTTATATTATCATAAAATAAACTATAATTATAATAAAATTATTTTTATAAATTAGTAGATTATTATCAAATTTTAAAATGTTTATTTAGGGGTATTTGGATATGATGAAATTCTATAAAATGCTTTTGGTATCTTTATTGCTTATTATTTTAAGTATTGGAAGTGCTAGTGCTTTTGATTTAAATAATGAGGATATTCAAAATGATTTAACTAATCTAAATCTAAATGAATTAAATGATCAAAAAGATTTTACTAATCTAAATGATTTTTCTAATTTAAATGATTTAAATGATCAAAATGATTTTGCTGATTTGAATTCAGATAATCAGATTAATCAGAATGATGCTATTCAAACTAAAGACAATAATAAATTAAGCTCTAATTTGAATGTGGATTCTGAAGATTATTTAGGTGATTATGATATAGAAACTAAGATTAACCAAAGTGTCTCTAAATTAAGTTCCTCAAATCTATTATCAAACCAATTAACTGAGGGAAATGTTCATATAGTCTCTCAATCCAACTATTCCAAGTACTTTGATAGAAACGGAAATCCATTGTCTGGAGTTATCTCTCCATATGATACAATAGACTTGACAGGTAAAATAAGCTCTAAAAACTTTGTATTTGCTATTCCAATTCATATAACAAGCTCTAGCAATGCCCAATTAACAAACTGCATGATAAAGTTTGAAAATATGAGTGCAAGTGGACGTTCCAGCGTATCAAATCTCCATATAAGAAACAGTGTGGAATGGTGTGCAGGAGTATATATCTTAAATTCCACCAATGTGGATGTCTATGGAAATGACATATACTGTACAGGAGCTAACGGGAATCCTGTTAGGGTTATCTATTCAAATTACTCAAACATATTTGGAAATAGGCTGGAGACTAATTTTACAGGATACATGAACCTTTCATGGAAACGTGCAGGCATACTTCTTGGAGATTCCCATTACAACAACATTTATTCCAATAATGTGACAATCAAGGATTCAAATCCTATCTATTTAACAACCTATGGATTTGAAAAATCCAATTATAACGTGATTTTTAATAATACGGTTAATTCATCTGCAACAAGTGAGGATAGCGGCTTGTCAAACCCTTCTGCTTGGGCTTATGGAATCCATTTGATGGGAGACTACAATCTGGCACTGAACAATACGATTCATAATGTTTATCGTGGAATAGATTCTGAGGGCAGCTTTAACATAATTGTTGGAAACATAATTTTCAACCTTACTGGAGGTTATTTCGAAGGAAATGACGGTACCGAAGGTGGAGATTATGGAATTCATGCTTCCTATAGCAACATCTTGGCAAATAACACAATATTTGACAGCAAACTCACTGGGTCTGCTATTTATTTAATGCCAAACAATACTGCTTATGGAAATATAATCTATAATATAAGCGGCAAGTCTGGCCTTGAATTCAATTATTATGCTGATAACTGTAATGTATCTGGCAATATTATTGATGTTCCACTTTCCAATCCGATCTATGTATTTGGAAGGATGAATAATCTTACCATTGAAAATAATGTTATCTCTTCTAATAATGCCTCAGGAATTGTAATCAAAAAGCAATCCAATTCAAAGTATCCGACTAATGTTACCATATCAGATAATCTCATTATGAATTACTTAAGGACTTTTGACAGTTTACCTATTGATTTCACTCAAGTGCCTTCTGATGCAAACATCATTTTGTATAATAATTCAATAGCAATCTATAATGACACTTTCTTTAATTATTATGATGAAAATGGAATTTTAAAAGATTGCTCTTTATGGAATGGCTTGAATAATGTTTTTG
>ONYG01000236.1 GCA_900321995.1 uncultured Methanobrevibacter sp.
TTGGTCTTTTAGCAAATCGATATCTTTAGTATAGAACCTTCCTTCAGCATGAGCTATAGGTATGTCTATTACTTGGCCTTTTTCGAAGTTTTTGGTAAATGGGGTCTTATTGTTTGCAACTTTAAGGCGGCTCCATTCGCAGTTGAATTTAGGTGTTTCATTGGTAATGAATAATCCTGGGACAAGACCAATTTCACCTAATATTTGAGCTCCATTACAAATTCCAAGAACTGGTTTTTCCTCTTTTACAAGGGCTTTAACACCTTTTACTACAGGAGTGTTGGAAGCTATTGCTCCTGCACGCAAGTAATCTCCGTAGGAAAATCCTCCAGGTATGACGATTCCATCATAATCAGTTAAGTCTTCATTATTCCACCAGATGTATTCTGCTTCACCGCCAGCAAGCTCGATTGCCTTATAAACGTCACGGTCACAGTTAGTTCCAGGGAATCTTATAATTCCAATTGCCATTTTATCACTTTGTAATTTTAAACTTTAATATTATGGTTATTTTGTTTTCTTATCAAGTTCTCTCTAAATCCATCTTAGGATTATTCACAAGTGCCACAGGTTAAGTCCATCTTAATGATTTTAATGGTGTAATTGTGAATAATTGGGTTGCATAATAGCTTTTGACACATGTCATCCACTTTTTCTCTAGCGTCATCTTCGCTGTCCGCTTCCATTACAAAACTGATTATCTCTTTTGTTTTGGTTCCTTTAACTTCATATCCTAAAAGGGATAATGATCTTTGAATGGTAGTTGCTTCTGGATTTAACATTCCTGGTTTTAAGGAAACTTTAACTTCAATATCATACATCATTTTAAACACCTATTTATTCTAATAATCTTGAATTATAAATTTTTTAAATCAATAATAATTATTACATACTTTGATTATTTCATATTTTATATGAATTTTATTCAATATTCCATTTTGCTTTGTCTTCATCAGTTAAAAGTCTGTTGAAGACTTCTTCATAAGCATCAATTACTTCATCATCTTTTCCTTGTCTGAAAAGCTCTTTGTCTAACATATCAAGAGTTTCAGCATCCCATAATCTGCAGCTGTCTGGGCTGATTTCATCTCCTAATATGATATTTCCTTCACTGTCCTTACCGAATTCGATTTTAAAGTCAACAAGGATAATTCCAATGTCCTTAAACATTTTGCCCATTACTTCATTTACCTTTAAGGCAAGCTCCCTAAGTTTGTCAAGGTCTTCTTTAGAAGCTATTCCAAGAGCTATAGCTATTGCATCGTTAAGCATTGGGTCATGGAATTCGTCATCCTTAAAGTCCATTTGTATGAGTGGTGGATTAAATGGGCTTTTGTCTTCAAATGGGAATTTTCTGATAATGCTTCCTGTAGCTATGTTTCTTACAATGACTTCTATAGGAATCATGTCTAATTTGCGAGCTTTCATAACGCAAGGTTCTGTAAGTTCGATTAATTGGGTTTCAACTCCAGCCTCTTCAAGACATTCAAAGATCTTTGCACAGATAATTGAGTTAAAGTAACCTTTTTTACCCATGCTTTCTTTTCTTGCCCCGTCACCTGCAGTCATATCGTCTCTAAAGTCTATAATGACTTCATTTTCATTTTCACCTTGAAAAACGCTTTTAGCTTTTCCTTCATAAAGTAATTTTTTAGAATCCATTTCAATCATCTAAATATCGGCTTTTTAATAAATTTCATAATTTATTTGAATCAACATTATATTTTTATCAATTAAAACTATAATTAATAAAAACTTATAATAATTAATTCTTTATTTTTAATCATTAATAAATATAATTTTATTTGACTTGGTTTTCATTTGCTTTTGAGTTGTTTTTTAGTTTTTTAGTTTTTTTACTTTTTACTTTTTTTATAGCTATTAAGGCAAAATCTTTTTTTAGTTTTTTTTTATTTAGTTGTTTTTTGTATTGGTTAAATGATTTTTTAGTTTTTTTTTTATTTAGTTGTTTTTTGTATTGGTTAAGTAATTTGGCCATTTTTAAAACTTTGATTTTAAACATTTTTCATTTTTTAATAATTTATTTTTAAATTTTTTAATTTTATTAAAAAGAATCATGATTTTTATTAAAAAATTTTCAAAATTTTGATTTTTTAAACAATTCTTAATCATTTTTATCATTTGATTATTAGAATTTAGCATATTTTTTTAATTTAACCGATTTTATAGTATTTAATAATATTGTACTCAATTTAAAATTATTTATTTCCAATATAATTGATTAATTGCTGTTTTAATTTTTTATTTAGGCATGACTAAATATTTAATTAAAAATAGGTAAAAATTTGTTTTTATTTTTAGAAATAAGGGAAAATAATTATATATCTTGAAGTATAATATATATTATATAATTTTTTAAATTAATTGCATTTAAAAAATATTGGGGATTGTGTTTTATGGATAATGATTCTAATAAAACAAACTTTGACGAAAATTTTTCAGGAGAAGGTCTTTCTAAAGAGGATTTGACTAAGTATATTTTAGAATCCTATGACTCTGGCAAGACAATGCTTGAAATAGCTAAATCTATTGGCAGAAGCAAGATTTACGTAAGTAAGATCATTCATGAATTTTATGATGATGATGAAATCAAGTCTCGCCAATATGATAAGTTAAGAGGAAAAAACAAGCTGGATTTTTCAAGATATAAAAGTTCTACTGGAATTTATAGGGTCAGTTTTGTAGAAAATAAAAGAAGTGGTAATGATTACTGGTCATATCAGTATTATGAAGGCGGAAAGCTTAAGAGAATTGTTTCAGTTAATCTCTATAAGTTAAAAACAATCGTAAACAGTAAAGGATTAGATTGGATTGAATTTAGTGATGAAGCTAAAGAATTGGTTTTAAAGCATAAGGAAACCTTTGATGAAA
>ONYG01000235.1 GCA_900321995.1 uncultured Methanobrevibacter sp.
AATTATATTAATAGATTAAAATAACTTCAATAAAAATTCAAAAGAATTGATAATAAAAGTTTTAAGAATAAATTATGAAAATTTACATATTCATAACTATTAATAAAATATATAATTTTAATAGTATATAAATGTTAGGTTTTTTATAGGCTAATTATTGAATAAAAGTTAAAATACCCAATAAATTTAAAAAAATAAATGATTTAAAGAGATAAATCATAAATTATTAGATTTTATTATCAAATACAATACAATAAAATACAATAAATACAAGAGATATTATTTCTAAAATTTTTTGAATATTTAATCAATTATCTTAAAAATTATTCATGAGAAGCCAAAAAGTCATTCTGTATTTCAACAACTTCCGCACTTGTTTTAACAGAACTGTAAGCTTCAAGCAAGTCATAATTCATTTCAATGAAAGAATGGCCCCATTTAAAACCATCCATAATATGATTAGCCTCTTCTTTAAAGCCAGTTATATAGAATGTAGCTGCAATCGCCTCATTTGTAGATAATATGCAAGGCTTTCCAAAGTTTACTGGATTTGCCGCCACCAAAAATGGAAGTGATCTGTGATACTTTGATAAGCTGAAGAAACTTGCAGATTTGGATACCTTATTCCAAGAGCAGTCAAGTCCAACCACTCCCTTGTTTTCAACAAGTCCCCTATCCTCGAAAGAGACTGCCTTTTCAGAAAATGGATTTAAAACAACTGCACCACGCGGAATCTGATGGATTTTGTAAACGATTTTACATTTACCTTGCTTTTCCATTTTAAAAGCAGTGCATTTCTTCTTATCACATTCATTAGCATGAAAAACAGTAACTTTCATAGTATCATCCACTAATTATTCTTAAAATAAGTTATATAAATTGATTTATAGGATTTAATATATAAAATCTATGTTAAATTAATCTATAATTAAAATTATTAATTATTAAAATTATTAAAATTCTTTATTAAAAAAATTATAATTGTATAAAAGTCTAAAAAAAGAAAAAATAATTAATAATCATAAGATTATTAACTACAATTTAATTTTATATTTAAATCAATATCTATTGTGCAGTTACATTTCCTGCTTTTACCTGTTCAATATAGTCTTGTAAAGAATTGAAGTCCTCTTTAGACATGTTTAAAACTTTATACATTTGAGGAGCCTTTTTAGCATCCTTAAGAGTAATGCTTTCTAATAATGGCTGTATATCTTCCTTAAAGTATTTGCAGTACAATGTTCCATCACATTCAATGGATTCATTATCATATGCGATTATATTTATCATATAGCTTACGCCATCAACATTAGCCTGACAAATGTAGACATGTATTATAGAGGAATTGTCTATAGCAGAACTGTTTGCAGAGTCGTTAGAATCATTTGTAGGAACTGCTTGTGAATAGAATATGTTCCAAGGAACATTATTGAAATTCCTTACTTCAGGAGCAGCCATTCCCTGCAATTGATACATATCTGTTAAGAAAGATCCTCCCTTAATGCAAGACATGTTATAAGTGATGTTTCTTTCCTTATCAGTGTAAGAGTCTGTCCACTCAGCAAAAGACAAGTTTTGATCTATCTTATTCTGTGTGACCTCTCCAGTGAATTTACCTGACATGAACTGATTGTCAAAGTCAGTTGTAGGGCCTCCGAATAAGCTAAAAGCATAACTTGCACCGAGAGATGCAATAATAATTACAAGAACTGCTGCAATTATAGCTATCTTTTTATTATTCATACTTTTCCTCCAAAAATTTAGAAAAAATTAAGAAATCTTAATAAGTATAGTTTTATACTTATTACTATTAATCATTTTGGTAATTAAAATCAATGAAAACTAATTAAAATTTTAATAACCAATACCCTAACAAAAAATTAAAATTAATAATTAAATTCAATAATCAATAACCTAATAAATAATTAAAATTAATAATTAAATTCAATAATCAATAACCTAATAAATAATTAAAATTGGTAATAAAAATCTATGAAAAATTATAAAAATGGATAGAAAAGGTTAATATACATAAATAATTATATATAATATACTTTACAAATTAATTAATGTTATACATTATGTCTTAATGCTAACGGTTTTTAGTAAACCTTAGAGAGGACATAAAAAAGAACCTGCAGAAATCAGGATATAAGTTTTGCCGTATAAGCATTTTCTGCAAAACACATCCTATAAAACAACTTAGCTGTAGGAGAAGAAAGTTCATAATGAATCGATAATAGCAAAAAATAAAGCTATAATAATCGAATAAAATATTAAACTAATAAAAAGAAAGCTTAGATGGCAAACTGGTAAGAAGAAAAGGTGAAAAAATGGCTGAAGTTTACAGAACATTCACATCAGAATCAGTGACACAAGGACATCCGGACAAGGTTGCAGACATTATTTCAGATGCAATATTAGATGCTTACATGGCACAAGACCCATACTCTCATGTTGCATGTGAAACATGCGTAACAACAGATTTCTGTATGGTATTCGGTGAGATCACATCAGATGCAGACCTCACTCCTGATGACATTGAAAAGATCATCAGGGATACAATCATTGAAATTGGTTATGATAATCCTGATTTAAAATTCGATGGCCATAAGTGTAAAGTGGAAAACAGGCTCCATGCACAATCCCAAGACATCAACCAAGGTGTAGACAGAGGAGACGATGAAACCGGTGCTGGAGACCAAGGTATGATGTTTGGTTTTGCAACCAATGAAACAGAATCATTG
>ONYG01000229.1 GCA_900321995.1 uncultured Methanobrevibacter sp.
AGGATGTTCCTATTTCACTTGGTGTTGATGGTATTAACATAGCTGGTTTAGCTGTTGGTACTTACACTGTTAATGTGACTTTTGCTGGCACTGATAAGTATAATCCTTCTAATGCATCTGCTACTTTCACTGTTTCTAAGCATACTGTGACTATTGAAGTAGTAAGTGCCGTAGTTGGATATTCTGGTGAACCCGTACAGGTTACTATTAAGTTAACTGATGAAAACGGTAATGAAGTAGAAGGCGGAACTGTTGAATATATTATTGATTTCTCTAATCCAATCGGTTCTGCATTAGGTGCATCCAATGGCTTTATAGTATTAGGTGCTTACGTATCTGGAGGTCAAGCAACAGAAAATGTTAATCTTACAGGTGCTCCAGGCAAATATTCTGCTACAGTATCTTACACTGGTAATGACAAGTATGAGGATGCTACTACTTCAGATGAAGCAGAAATTTTAGCATTTGATACTACTATTGAAAGTGAAGGTGTTTCCGGTACTGCTGGAGAAAAAGTAACTGTTACCGCTACTATCAAAGATAATAAAGGTAATGTTGTTCAAAATGGTACAGCAACCTTAATTATTGACGGTAAAGAATATAATGCTACTGTAGAAAATGGTAAAGCTACATGGGATGTGGAATTACCTTCTGAAAACACTACAGCAACCATTAAGTATTTAGGTAATGATTACTATAATCCATCTAATACTACTGTTGAATTAACTGTTACTGAAGAGCCTCAACCTGAGCCTCAACCTGGTCCTGAACCAAGTCCTGAGCCTCAACCTGAGCCTCAACCAACTGCATCTAAGACTGTAGCTGCAGAAGCTTTAGCAACAGGTAACCCAATCGCTATGCTTGTATTGGTCTTATTGACTTTAGTTTCAACTATATCTATTAGACGTCAAAAATAAAATTATTTAGGAAGATCTTTATCTTCCATTTTCTTATTTTTTTTAAAATCAAATTTTAATTCTTTTTTCTATTTTTAAATGATTTATTGTTCTTTTTTTAGATTTTTCATAGTTTTAATGATTACTTGCTATTTTTACTTACTTTTCTTTAAATCAACTCTTAAATAAAATAAAAACATAATATAATTATCTTAGATAAGAGTTGAGAATATGAAAGCAAAAGAAGCAAAATCTGTTAGAAGTTTTTTGGCAATAGAACTTGAAGAAGACTTGGTTCCAAAAATATTGGATGTTCAAAAGGAGTTTAAAAAGACAAATGCCAATATAAAGTATGTTCCTTCTGAAAACATGCACTTTACATTGAAGTTCTTTGGAAACGTTGATGGGGAAATGATTGAAGATATCAGTGATTCAGTAGAGAGGGTAATCAAAAACTATACTTCATTTGACTTAAACATTAAAAACTGTGGTTGCTTTCCAAATAAAGATGTAATTAAGGTTCTGTGGTTAGGTTTAGAAGAAGGCTCCCCTATTAAAAGCTTGCAAAAGGATTTAGATAAGGAGTTTAAAAAACATGGATTTAA
Organism: uncultured Methanobrevibacter sp.; assembly: GCA_900321995.1. Taxonomy (GTDB): domain Archaea; phylum Methanobacteriota; class Methanobacteria; order Methanobacteriales; family Methanobacteriaceae; genus Methanobrevibacter. The sequence goes on from ONYG01000229.1 coordinate 1,502, forward strand.
AAAGGAAAGGAACTTCATTTCTCATTTAACCATTGGAAGAGTAAAAAGTCCTAAAAACAAAAAAGAAATAAGAAACACAATTGAAAAATTAGAGGATATAGAAATAGGGCAAATGACTGTTTCTAAGATTTGCCTAAAAAAGAGTACTTTAACTCCTCAAGGACCAATCTATGAGGACATTAAAGTTTTTAAATTAAATTAATTTTTTTAATAGATTATTCTATTCTTATTTTTTTTAATAATTCTTTATCTTTATTTTTTTAATAGATTATTCTATTCTTATTTTTTTTAATAATTCTTTATCTTTATTTTTTTAATATATTATTCAATTCTTAGTTTTTTAATAGATTATTTATCTTATTTTTTTATTAGATTCATCCGAATCCTATTTTTTAATATGTTTCATAATGAATTCTATCTTCATTAAATCTATCGGTACCAGTATAATCTTCTGTTGGGTAGCCTAAAACAATAACTGAATAAGGATAAACATTATCTGGAATATTGAAATGTTCCTTTAAGTAATTAACCCTATCCATATCCGGATAGGTTCCTAGCCATACCGCTCCAAGGCCTTCTTCTACAGCTTGCAGTAAAATGTTTTCGGTGCATGCACTCATGTCTTGATCAAACCATCTGTAATTTTCATTTGCAAAATACTTTTTATTGAATAATGTTATTATACAACAAGTGGATGTTTTAGCAGGTTTTGAGTATTTGCTCATGTTTTCGATTATTTCAATGCTTTTCTTATCTTTAACTACAATAAATTCCCAAGGCTGTGTATTCATTGCAGAAGGTGCTTGCATACCTGCCTTTAAAAGTCTTTCAATCTTTTCATCTTCAATTTCTTTGTCTAAAAATTTTCTAATGCTTTTTCTTTTAAATATTGCATTCATTTTAACACCTTAAATAATTTTGAGTTATTTTAATAAGAATATCATGTATTTATATGACACATATATCACTAAAATCAATGCTATTATGGCTTGAATGTAAAATAAATAGTTAAGCACACCAAATCCAAAGAATTTATAGGCTTCACCAGTAGCAATAGCACTTATAACAAATGGAAATGTAAATGCTGAAAAGCTTGGCATGAATTTTAATCTTTCTATAATCAATAATCTTATAGCATGAAATATTGCAAAAATATAAAAAATACATGCGCCTATATAGATAATACTTAAGAAGTTTCCATTAATAGTCAATGCATTCACGTATCCAACAATAAGGATTGAGAAAAGTGCAGTGTAGATGCAAATGAATGGTTTATTTTTATCGTCTATTGCAGTAAACATAAGGTATCTGTATGAGATTAAAATGAGTGTTGGTATCATCAATATGAAGCCTACTCCAAAGAAGATAAATCCGTATTGTTGCAAGTTGTGTGCTGGAGCTGTTATTGAAGCCATGGTTATTCCAATATATACAATCCACCATGTTGCAAAAACGGTTTCAATGTCAAAATCTTTTATAACATAGTTTTTTGTAAAGATTATTAATATGGATAAATGAATGATAATTCCCAATATCCATATTCCAAAGGCAATGCTTTGAGACAATGGCAAAAATAATGGTTTCAGATATGTGCTGAAAAGCATCAATGCCATTGAGAATGTACCGAATGTGCTTAAGGTGATTAGAGTGTTCAGTTCATTTATAAAAATGTCATAGTGTAAAACAAGCTTTAAAAAAATTAAAAATATGAGAATTGATCCGATTATAAAAAATATGCTGCTAAAATCGGCAAATATTTTGCCTAATGATAAAATAGCTAAAATTAAACCTGTAATTGCCAATGGCAGATTTTTTATAATGTTCATAATATTAGTTTAAAAAAAGAGTATTATAAAATTTATGATGAATTAATTGTTAAATAAAAAAGAGTATTATAAAATTTAT
>ONYG01000228.1 GCA_900321995.1 uncultured Methanobrevibacter sp.
AGGTCAGGAACTGCTGCATCCAGACTATATAAATCTGAAGCTAGAGAAGAAAAGATAAAACCAAACATAACAAATACATTGAGAAAAGCTTTAGAGATTTACCTTGTTTTTACTGTAATAGGAATTATTCTTTTTGTACTTGTAGGATTGCCTATTTTTGATGCTGTAAACCTAACATTCACCAGCATTTCAACTGGAGGAATGTCAATTAAAAATGCCAACATAGGATTTTATCAAAATAATTTAGTCTATATCATAAGCATAGCATTAATGATTTTAGGTGCTACAAGCTTTACAATCCACTATGCAGTCGTTAAGACTAAAGGAAAAGCTATGCTAAAGGATATTCAATTCCAAATGTTAATATTTTTAATAGTTATAGCAAGCATAATCATCTTGACAACAAACAATATAGTTCCTATTGAAGGAATATTCACTGTTGTTTCAGCTGTGACAACTACAGGAGCAAATATTGTACCTCCACAAGAGCTTGCTGTTTGGAATGGATCCTCATTAGTGGTTTTAATGATTTTAATGATTATTGGAGGTTCAACTGGTTCTACAGTAGGTGGTTTAAAACTTATTCGTGTAATGACCGTCTTAAAAGGCCTTAATCTAACTATAACCAACTTAATCTCTCCTGAAGGAAGAGTAGTATCTACAAGAATCTCTGGAAAGAGAATCAATGAAAGAGAAATTAAGGAAGCTTCAGCATATGTCTGCTTATTCCTAATGTTTTTAGCATTCGGTTGGTTTATAATGACATTATATGGATTCGACCCATTTACAGCATTGTTTGATGTAATTTCTGTTACAAGCAATAACGGATTAAGTACAGGAATAGTCTATGGTGGTCTCCCATTAGTCGTTAAGATAACTTTAATTTTCCTAATGTGGATAGGAAGACTTGAAATAATTCCAGTATTAGTCGTAATGAGGGCAGGATTAGAGATAATTGTTCCAAAGAGAAAAATTAGACAAATGAGAAAGAGAAGGGAAATGAATAAAAAAGAAAAAGAATTATCAGGTTAAAATCTAAAAATAATCATTAATTCTGCCAAAAAACCAATCCCCCACACCACTTAAAAAAACAACAAATAATAAATCATAACTACTTTTTAAAAAAAAATGATATTCCAATATTAGCATCATATTATCATTTCATTCAATAAAAAAATGATATTCCAATATTAGCATCATATTATCACTTCATTCAATAAAAAAATGATATTCCAATATTAGCATTAGATTATCACTTCATTCAATAAAAAAGATCATTTAAAAAATAATTTTAAATAACTATTTTAATATTTTAAACAATTAGACAGTTATTTTACTTTTTTTTAAGCATATAAAAGACATATTCCATTCAATATCTAATTTAATACGATATTTATTATTCATTTTGTTTATAAACTATAAAACAATACTCTATTTTTAGAAAGATTTATAAATATAAATAGAGATATTAAGACAATATGATAATTATTTTTACAAGCCCTATGAAAAATTGTAAAAATAATTTAAAAATAATTCTAAAAATTTAGATAAAAATTCAAAAATTTAATTTATAATTTATTTAAGGTGTTTATTATGTATATTGTGATTATGGGAGGAGGTCGTGTAGGCCTTTCATTAGCAGACCTTTTAATTACACATGGTTATGATGTTACAATTATTGAAAGTGATGAAGGATTATGCAACCATGCATCTGAAGAATTAGATGCATTAGTTATTTGTGGAAACGGTACAGACACAAAGACATTGGAAGAGGCAAATATTGATGAAGCTGATTTCTTTGTAGCAAGTACTGGTAACGATGAATCCAACTTATTATCCTGTATTTTAGTTAAAGAGTATACAGAAGGTAAATTGATTGCAAGAGTAAGCAATCCAGACCACGAAGAAGCATTTAAGAAAGTTGGAATCGATAAGGTAATCAGTCCTGAAAGAACTGCTGCAGGTTTCTTAGAAAAATTTATCACTAGACCAAATGTAGCAGATTTAATGACATTCGGTGCAGGAAATGCTGAAATCTTAGATATGACCATTAAAAACCCTAAAGTATTTGGAAAGAAAGTTTCAGAATTCTCACCAACTGAGGATTATATCATCATTTCAAGAAACCAAGATCATAAATTAGAAATTCCTCAACCAGATGATATTTTAAGCAATGGCGATAAGATATCCGTTCTTGTAAAAAGAAAAGCCTTTGAAAAAGTTGAGAAAAAATTCACAGGCAGTGGAAGATTACTCGGATAATATCATAAACCCAATAATATACTTTTCACCTTTTAAATTTAAAAAAACACCACTTTATATAAAAAAAAGTAATTGAACTGCTCATTTTATAAAAAAAAGAAATAAAAATAAAAAAAATAATTAGAATAAAACTACTCGTTTTAATAAAAAAAGAAATTAAAATAAAAAAATAATTAAAATAAACTACTCATTTTAAAAAATACTAATTTTAAAAATTATTTAAGAATAAAAAATACTAATTCTTATTCTATTAATTAGATATGAATTTAATGAATATTAAAATTCAAACAAGACATTGCAATATGTTGTTTTCCATTTTTTACCCAAGGACCATGACCTGGAAGCAAATAAACAACATCTAAGTCTTTTAAACTAATTAAAGAGTTTTTCATATCTTCAGGATTTCCACCAATATCCATACGGCCTATTCCACCATTAGCAAATATAGTGTCTCCACAAATGAGAATTTCACCATCCCATAAGGATAATCCTCCTTTAGTATGTCCAGGAGTGTGTAAAACTTTAAAATTAGCTATATTATCCCCTTCAACTAGTTCTATATCAACATCATTTCTTCTAACTACAGAACCGAACAATGAAGAGACTGTCAATTCACTGTCTCTATCCTTTAAGGATTTTGCATCTTCCACGTGTAAAGCAACCTTAGCATTAGGGAAAAAGTCATTTCCTCCAACATGATCATAATGGCAGTGAGTATTTACAATTAAATCTATATCATCCGGAGATATTCCAATCTCTTTTATCTTTGAGAATAAGAATGAATTGCTTTCTCCAGTTCCAGTATCCACTAAAATATAATCATACTCACTTTCATCATTTGAATTATCAATTAAATAAGAATTAGAATCAGCCATAAGTCCTTCAATACAGTATACATTTTTAATCTTTTCCATTTTATCACCAAAAGAAGATTAATAAAATTAATAACTTATTAAAATTTTCTCTAATAATGATTTAGATTAAAATAGTAAATAAAATTATCTTAAAATGAATTAAAATAGCTAAAATATTAAAATAAGTTAAAATAATTAACTAGCAAAAGTAATTAAAATGTTAAATGATAGAAAAAAATATTTAAAAATAGTAAGAAATGGGGTCACAGGGATTTGAACCCCGATCCTGGGATTTCTCTTGCCTCAGTACTCCAATTGGTCATCACATAACCAATTTATACT
>ONYG01000222.1 GCA_900321995.1 uncultured Methanobrevibacter sp.
CTTAATCTCCAAAAATAATTAATAAAACTCTTTTATAATAATTGAAAAATAAAAATAAATTTCAAATTAATAAAATTATTCGTATATAATGAAATTTATATTTCTTATACTATTTAAAGAGATATGTAATTTGAAAATAACTAAAAAAAAGAAAAAGGAAATTTCTAAATTAGAAATGATTTGTCAGATTCAACATAATCATTTCCAAAAGTCTATTTCAGCTTCATTTAGCCCAATGGAACTTGCCTTGAAGATAGGGTCTTGACCCGATTTTTTCTGCTTTTCATAATCCCTCAAGCAGTCAATTGCAACTTTTGAGAGCATCACACAAACAGGCAAGTTTATTAAAGTCATAGCACCCATTGTAATGTCTGCCATAGCCCACGCGGTATCCATTGGAATTATTGCACCGACAAAAATAACAATTGAACATAAGACATAAAAAATATTCATGAATCTTTTTGAAGGTTTTTTCTTATTATTCAGGAATATTAAGGCATTATCCACATAATAAAGGTTTCCTATCAATGTTGTTGATGCAAATAAAACCATTGCAACTGTAATGAAGATAGGGCCTATTGGGCCAAAAACACTGAAAATCGCATTTTGTACATATGGAGCGCCTGAAACCGCCGCATTTCTTGCAACACCAGTTGATAAGCACATCAATGCAGTAGCTGTACATAAAAGCAAAGTATCTATGTATACAGATAATGTTTGAGCCAAACCTTGCTTTGCAGGATGTGAAACCATTGCAGAAGCGGAAGCATTCGGAGCTGAACCTACACCTGCCTCATTTGAGTACAATCCTCTTTTAATACCATAAATCATACATGACCCTGCAACTCCCCCAGCAATGGATTGGAAGTCAAATGCATTCTGGAAAATCAACATGAACATTGATGGAATATAGAAAAGATTCATTAGGATTACTATTAAACAAATTATCACATATGAAACACCCATAAATGGCACAATTGTACTTGTCATCTTGACGATTCTTTTTCCGCCACCAAATAAACAATAAGCAGTAAAGAGAGCCAGTAAAGCACCTACAATAAGTGGAGTTATAGTTGGATCATAGAATGCATAATCTATAAATGTTGACTGCAAATTATAAGAGCATAAAAGGTTGAATCCTAAACCATAAGTAGAAATTAAGCATATGCAAAAGAGTATAGCTAATTTGTGCTTATGCAATGCCTCTTCAATATAATATGCAGGACCACCAAATGCCTGACCATCAGCACCTTTTCTTTTGTAAATCTGTGCCAATGTACTTTCAATAAATGCAGAAGATGCTCCAATAATACACATTATCCACATCCAGAAGCAAGCACCAGGACCTCCAAGACATATTGCAGTTGACACACCTATAATATTACCCGTTCCTACCCTTGAAGCTGTAGAGACTAACATTGCCTGTAAGGAAGAGACATTTGAACCGTCACTCGGAGGCTCTAAAAGAATCCTTATAGATTCTCCAAACAATCTAATCTGCACTCCTTTTGTTTTAATGGTGAAATACAATCCTGCAATCACCATAACAATAATAAGGATAGGGTAATACATTACACTATCTATTTGATTTAAAATCGTGAAAATATCTAACATTTTTACCCCATTATTCTAGATCATTATCCTAAAACAGAATTTTTTATAAAAATTTATTATAAAATTAGTTAACTAAAATAAGTTATCTCCAATACATTAATTTTAATTTTCATATTATTTAAATTATAAGATAAAAAAAGTGATAAATAAATAGATTTTATTAATTTGTACTGTTTAAAAACATAATAATTATCAAAAGAAATAAAAACAGTACAAATTAATAAAAATAATAATTAATTAAAAAGAAATAAATGTAAAAAGAGTAACAGTTACTCTTAAAAAGAAAAAATAAACAAGGAAATCTATACGATTCCTTGTGCGTTCATAGCTTCAACTACTTTCTGGAATCCTGCAATGTTTGCACCGACTACGTAGTTTTTCTCGAAGCCATATTCTTTAGCTGCTGCATCTACATTAGCGAAGATGTTTTCCATAATGCCTTGGAGTTTTGAATCAACTTCTTCAAAGGTCCAGGATAATCTTTGAGAGTTTTGAGACATTTCAAGAGCGGAAGTAGCTACTCCACCTGCATTAGAAGCTTTACCTGGTGCGAATAATACACCGTTTTCTTGTAAGTATTCGGTAGCTTCAATGGTAGTTGGCATGTTTGCACCTTCAGCAACTGCAAATACACCATTTTCAACTAAAGCTTTTGCGTCTTCTAATTGTAATTCGTTTTGGGTAGCACATGGGAATGCAACATCAGCTTTTACAGTCCATACGCCTTTACCTTCGTGGTATTCAGCAGATGGTCTTGCTTCAGCATAAGCAGTTAATCTTTCACGTTTTACTTCTTTTACTTCTTTTAATAATTCTACATCGATTCCTTCAGGATCATAAATCCAACCAGTGGAATCAGAACAGGTTACAGGTTTAGCTCCAAGTTGAATAGC
>ONYG01000221.1 GCA_900321995.1 uncultured Methanobrevibacter sp.
AATTAAAAAATTAATCCCTATTAATTAAAATACGGCCCCTATGAGCAGGATCAGTTAAAGTGACAAACTTATAAACTTGATAATGTATTTGATGCTGATAATAAATTATATCCAACATATCATCAGTTACGTCATTTACCTTAATGAACTTTCTAAGAATAGGCTTTTCAAATGGATCATCTATCTCAATCTCATCTCCAATTTCATAAGGGTTTTCTAAATGATTTTCCAAGATTTCCTTTGCAGTAATTATTTTATCCCTAATTTCTTCACCACACAATTCGCCTAAAAGAAATTCTTGATCTAAATCAAAGGTCATATATTCATAATCATCATTAAATTTTAACTCGCTACCTGTTTTCATAGTCATTCTTTCACCAAATCAAACATTTAACTATTTTTTTACTTAACTAAATCAATCTTTTAATATGCACATTATAATATTTGAATTGAGAATATTTATTCTTTATCAATTATCCCAAACTGACAAATGCTATTCATAATATTTTTAACAACAGCATATGCCTATTCATAATCCTTAATTGAACCAGTCAACTGTTCCATATCCTCAAAGAGATTTTCCATTTCCTGCTCGCTTCCAGTATCATTAGTCATATTGATAATGAGCTCATCCCTTAACTCATCATTCTTTTTAATGATGGACTTTAGGATATCTATTTTCTTTTGAAGCTCCATATCAATCTTTTCAGTGTATTCTGGAGTCAATTCAATCATATCCAATGCATAATCCGCTTGAGTGTGAAACATTTTTTCTGAATTTTCTATAATTGACATGAACCTATCATAAGTCAGCTTTGAATGGACAAATCTTTTTTCAACCAAATCCTTAACGTTCTGATTCTTCTCATTGAATTCAAGCTTGAGCTCATTGATTTCCTTTTTATACTCATCAAACTTAATTCTTCCAGTATAATTCCTGTCAACACCAGATAAATCATAAGGATTTGTCTTTTTAGTACTGCCTTCATAGGATACTTTCTTTTCTACTTCTTTATCTGGCTCTTTTTCTGTGAATTGGCCTTCCTTAATCTGCTTATCAACTCCAGAAGAACCACTTTCAACATGAGGATAAGTCTCATAAGCTTCATCCAAGAGTTCCTGATATTGGTAATTTACCATTACAGAGCGAACTATGCTTAATAGAATCATGAATACACCGAAGGCAAATGAGACAATAGCCATAGGATAATTAAAGAAGTTTAAGATTCCAACAATCCAAGGCAATTCATATACAACTCCCTCTAAAATCCATCGGGTCTTAGACATCTTATGACCAATATAAATAAATCCAGAACCATTTATAAGTGGAACAAATGAAAGAAGCATCCATAAGGAAGTCTTAATCTTATCAAATAGTGAACGTTTCATTTCTCTTCTCCAATATGACAATAATAACTTATTATAATTCTATTTAATGTATAATCATATTTCTATAATTTTAATATTTAGTTAAAAAACTTTTTATCTATTAGTTTCTTATAAAAATCATTTAACTAATAGTAATATATTTTTTATAAATTTAAAATTTTCTATTAAATTATAAATCAGCACCATAAATAAAAGAAAAAAATTAGAAAAGATTAATAATATTCTAAAGACAAATAAAAATTATATAAATCATATTAATTTTTTAAAGTTTATAAGGTTAAAATTATAAAATGAAAAATATTTGAGGAATAACATGAATCAAAAGCTAAATGATATGGCTAACATAGGATTATCCCTATTAATCATTGCAGATTTAATTCTATTGACATTTACACTTATTTTTGACGTATCGCTACACACATACCAAATCATAATAGCTTTTGATACCATATTATGTGTTATTTTGCTTATCGAGTTCTTTTATAGAATGTCCAATGCAGAAGACAAGAGAGATTTCATTGCAAAAAACTGGACAGAACTGATTGCTGCAATTCCTTTTGACCTTCTGATGTTGCCGTTTGTCTTAAACTATACACGTTTCCTAAGACTTCTTAGAATCTTAAGATTCATTAAGGTGGTTGCACTTTTTTCACAGTTCTTTGAGACAATTGGAGTCTTCTTAAAAAAGACTTATCTTGATGAAGTCCTTGGAATGGCATTGCTTGTCATTATTTTCTCTTCACTGGCATTATACATGTTTGATCCAAGCATAAACAACCTATTCAATAGCCTATGGTTTGTAATAGCTACAATCACAACTGTAGGATATGGAGATGTTGTTCCAAACACAACAATAGGAAAAACCATTGGCCTATTCATTCTTATTGTAGGAGTTCTCATTTTCAGTGCAATTTCAGGTGCTATGGCATCCTACTTCACAAGAAAAATATACCATAGGGAAGGGATATATGACATGATGAATAATGATGACTTAAGAGAAGAGTTAAACAATACCCAAGAAGAATTAAAGAATGTGAAAATTGAACTTGAAGAAAACAAACAGTTGACACAAGAATTAAAAGAAGAAATAGCTATTTTAAATGAGAATTTAAAAAAAGAATGAAAAACCAAAGCCATTTAAGAAAAATATATCATTAAATAAAAAAAGAACAACTACTAAAAAAAATAAGAAATGAAAGAGATTAAAATAAATAATTTTCATCCTAAAAAAAGAAAAAATAAATTTTCTAATGTTTAGCCATAAAATCAAGCACAGCATCAGATAAAACATCTAAATTGGATAAGTATTCCTCATACCATCTATTTCTAAGCTTTGAAATAACATAAGCCAAAGCACCTGATCCAATACCTACTACAGTAGTGTCAAATGCAACAATCAAGGATTCAGATAAAGTATTCACATCACCAGAACCAAGCGCTGCAAGACCTGTACCTAATGGAATAAGAGTCCCCATCAAACCAAGGGTAGGTCCAATACGAGTAATGATATCAGTTATTTCAAGAGACTTATCAGTCAATCCCTCTTCATTTTCAATTAGCTTACGAGCAAATGCCTCTCTTGTATTAGGACTCATGTTTTCAGTGCTTGCTATCTTAATCAAGATATCCTTTTGAATCTTTGGAATGGTAGAGTTAGCTATTGTTGACTTTAATGAATCCACATTTGGAGAATTGGAAATATCCAAAATCAGATTAGACACTTCTTCCACTGAAACCTTTGTTCTTGAAGTGTATTCATAAATAAGCCCTCCAAGTGAAATCACTACAACCACAACAAAGATCAATAGTATAATCACTACAGGAATCAAAAGACTTTGTGAAATTAAGTTAAGTCCAGTGGTTAAGAAATCACCACCAGGAATTGTCATTGCCAATATAATCACCTATAAATTAATAATAAATATTCTTTAATAAAACTAAATGTCTAAATTACTTTTTGTGAAAATGTTTGATTATAATTTAATCCTAAGTCTAATTTTAATCTTTTATTTATCTTCTAAAGAAATATAAAAAAATCATTCCAATCTATTATGTCTCTTTTTAAACAAGTAACCTAATCCTAAAAAAACTGCTAAAAGAATAACAATAACTGCCATTGATTCAATAGGCATTAAACTTAGTTCAGTAGATGGATTAGCAAATACTGGAGCCATATTTGGAATAATGAAACCTAAAATGAAATATGCAAATGCAAATATTAAAAGCATGCTTCCAAAGATGATGGAATACTCTGTAGTCCTATAATCCTCAACGAAATCAGAAAATACATAGAATATTATCATCACTAATGCTAAAAGAACAACCAGTATAGCTCCTGAATTAATCATTGTCAAATTAAAGCTAAAGTTTTGAGCGCTAAAGAGAAAGCTTGGAGCCATAAGTGAAGTTGAAATCAGCAATAGGCTTAAGGATATAGGAATGAAATCAAAGTACAGCAAACATTTTAATGCAGGAGGATACCATTTCATCTTTTTCCAATAGAATAAGGTAATTACTCCAAGAATAAGGCAAATGATACCCATAATTATATAGTAATAGAAACTAAAGAATGTTGAGCTTAATATACTCTCATAAAATGGAGATAATAGAAGGATTATTGCAAAAATAATGATTGAATAAGCTAAAACAATCACCATATGCCTCTTCAATTCAAATCCAAAGAATTTTGATAATAACCCTATCTCAATTCCTAAAAGGAGAATTGCTGCTAAGCTTATTACTGCAAACACGCTGAATAAAAGTTCCATATTATCACAAAAGATATTAAATTGATTTAAAATAATCAAACAAAACAATAATTTAAACAAACAAATTATAAAAATTAAATCAAAGAAAACAATAATTTAAAAATTATTGAATTAATGATTCTTTAAAGTTTAAGATTCTACCATAATCAGATTACCCGTTTTCGAATCTCTATAAACTTTTCCTTGTTCTACATAACCTTCTCCAGACTTGTCTGAAGTGTCTGGAGTGCTGTTTAACTGTTCTCCTTGTTTCACATCAGTGATTTCACTTATTGACTCCATAGTTGATTGTCTCTCTTCAGGAGTCATGTCACTGAATATGACACTTTGTAAGTTCCAGCCGATAACTGCAAAGATCAAGAATCCTAATGCAAGAACAAGCATTGCATCCACAAGATTTGTGGTTCCTGCCATAGGATCTTCCTCTTGACGTTTACGGCGTCTTGCTTTTTTTCTAACCATATAAAACCTTCTTAATTCAAATGAATTAATAAAAATAATTTCTAGAATATTCTTAAATCGAATAATAGTTCTTTAAATTCAAATTGCCTAAAAACTATTAAATTATTAAAATATCTCTATCTTTATATTTTATTATAATTGTTAATATACTTATCTTTTATAATTGAAAAAATATAAAATAGACTTAAAATATAAAAAGAACCAATTAAAATATTTTTAAGAATACAAAAAGATAATAAAAACTGTTTTCATTGAATGAAGAACAAAGAAATAATAAAAAAATAGATACAAAAATAAAAATAGTTTAGATAAAAAATATAAAAAAGCAAAAGAAAAAAAATAAAAAAATAGCGCCAAATAAAAAACCTAAAAAAGCAAAAGAAAAAAATAAAAAAAGAGTTAAATAAAAAAAGCATCATGAATAAAAAATTAAGAATAAAAGTTTATTCCTCTAAAACATTATCTAAAATACGCTTACTATTGTATGCATCAAAATAATCAAATTGAAAATCAGCAAAATCCTTAAGGTTTGATAAGTTAAAGTCCTTTTGTCTTATTACTTGAACCAACTCATCAGTATCCTTAACTATTCTGCCAGGAACCTCTTTTCTATAATCGAAATAAAATCCTCGCTCATTTTCAAGATAGTTATCCAAATCATATGCAAACAATATTATAGGCCTATTAAGCAATGTATATTCCACCATAACAGATGAATAGTCAGTGATTAAAATATCTGAAATCATGAAAAGCTTCTGCTCATCCTTAAATTCTGTGAAATTGACTATATTATAGTTTGCAGTCATCTCCTCAAGATTGATCATATTATCCTTATCGGCAAATCTATTATAATTCGGATGAAGCTTAATGCATAATATATATTCATCACCTAACTCATCAATGAACTTTCCAATATCCAAATAGTTGAAGATATTATTGTACTGAGGGTTTTCCCTAAATGTAGGGGCATATAATACTATCTTCTTACCCTTTAGATTAGGATACTTCCTTTCGAATTTAGCCCTTAGGCTCCTAATGTACTCTGGATCAAGATGCTCTGGAGAATAGTAGTCATTACGTGGAATTCCAAGAGGAAGAACCTTAGACTTGTCTATTGCAAAGTTTCGTGCATAGATATCAATAACATTATGTGAACTGACTATAAGGTTAGTTATCTTATTTGAAAACTTAAGCATTGTCTTTTTCTGACTGTCCTCAAGAAGGTCAAAGCCAAACTTCTTGAATATACCTGTACCATGCCATAGCTGGACAAGCTTAGCATTCTTATTGAATCTCATAAAGGCAAGGGCAAAGAAGTTATCTGTTAGGAATATGTATTTAGAGGTAGCTAATTTCTTCATGTTTGAAAATGAAAACTCATCTTTTGGAATGAAATCAAAATCATAGTCCTTTCCATCGTCTGTCTTCCTCATCTTAAGCTCATCTGCCAAGTAACGCAAATTGCTCTCAAATGAAGCGTTTTTTGTAGTGATGAATGAAACTCTATTCTTCTTCAATGGAAAGATTCTGAATAAATTGAATATCATTCCATATATTCTATGTTTTAAGTAAATTCTAACAACTCCAAATACAAATTTTCAAATAAATTAATCAACTAATACTCGTCTGATTTTAATAATTTTACCAATTCCAAAATTAAATAACTACTCACATTAACTAATAGTATTTATCCAATTCTAATATTGCCTTATAGACACGCCTTGAATTGTCTCTATCAGTGTACTTAAAGAACTTATCAACACGTTCTCTATAAGCATCATCCATTTTGCAGCCCTTGTCCACATAATCTTTAATAGTTCCAACCAACTCATCATGGCTCTTTACAACAGGGCCAAAGCCCATGGATTCATAATCAAAGTAGCCATTCTCGCTATCAAAGTGATAATCGTTATCATAATGATAATAAATCAAAGGCTTTTTAATATATGCAAAATCAAAGGATACAGAAGAGAAGTCTGTTACAATCAAAGAGGAATGATTAAAGATATCTGCATACCTTCTTGACGAATACTTTTCATCCCCATCATAATTCAAGTCATTCAAGTCAAATTCAACCCTTGAATCCTTATTGAAGAGCCTAATATATTTATTCAAGTTAGGATGTGGCTTAAATACCAACTTATATCCTTTTGAATCCAAATAGGATAACAATTCATCATCATTTATTAGTGCATCGAATGTCTTGAAGAAATTGCTTTGTGCAAACTCATCATCCTTTAGATTATGAAGCTGCCTTCTCCAAGTAGGCATTATTACGACTTCTTTTTTATCCTCTAAAGCCTCAAGATAGTCAAACCTTGGAAAACCAAGGACCTGAACAGTATCCTCATCATATCCATAAAATGAAGGCACATATCCTCCATCAACAGCTCTCCTTAAGAAGGACTCCCTTTCCAAATCAGATACGGAAACTATCATGTCAAGGTTCTTGTCAAACTTATTGAGCCAATAGGAGACATCATCCTTAGTAACTCCATGTTGCAAAAAGACTGTCTTAGCCTTAACGAGTCCTGCAAGGTGAGGGAAATTTCCATAGAAAGGATATATTAAATTGTTATCCGGATGAGAGGAAACAATGGCTTCAGCATATAATGCATAGACCCTATGCTTTAGGGACTTGTATGCAAGAACATTTCCATATTTCTTAATGGACTTATATTCACTTGACTGCTTTTGACGGCCAAGAAGCTTTTTGACCTTGTCCTTAGTGGAACTTGCAATATACTGATTCTCCATATGCCTTATATTATTGAAATGACTTGTAGACTGCTCAAGAGTAAAGTACTTCTTGATCTTTCTGTTATCAATAGTCTTAATTCTTCTTCGACGAAGGAAAAGCTTAGAGATTCTATAGCGAATATATTTCAATAGATAGACAAATCTATTTTCACCTAAGGTCTTTGATATGTTAAAGTCATTGATGGCATCATAATAATTGATTCCCTTAGAGAAGTTCTCCTCATCATCCCTTAGACGAACCTTATCTCGAATATTGGTTTCCTTAACATTGGTTTTAATATCATCATACTTGCTGTCAAACTTATTTTCCATATTATTAAGGAAATTATGATACTTCTTGTCCAATTTTCTGTCGAATCTTTCAATGAAGCCAAATTTAGAGTATGCATTCTTTCTAAAGTCAGATGAAAATTCCAAGTCCTCATCAAATTGAGAGCCAAATCTATTTTTTCTATTTTCTAATCCATCATCTAAACTTTCAGATTCCAAATCAGAAGCACCTCTTAATCCTAAGTGCTCATTTAAATAATCGTCAAAGCTGCCTTCATCATCAAAATTATTAGAATCCAAACCTAATGATCCATTTTTAATAAATTTAACCCTTGTATTCTCTTCTGCAGGCTTAGACTTTCGAATATTCCTCAAGGAACCAAACAGATCTTTAATAAGCCCAATAAGTCTTATGTCCTTACCCTCAAATAGCTCATATTTATAAGGATGCCTGCGGGTTGAAATAAGTCCTTCATCAAGAGCCAATAATTCATTATATTTATCAAGATCAAGTTTATCCATTTGATTTACAGACTTGAAGAGCTGTATTCCATTGTCATCTGCAGTGTATGGCAAGTCCATGAATATCCATATTCTCTTATTCCTATAGAATGGATATAGCACATAATACAAGGCACGAAGAAGAATTCCTGTTCTCCAGCCTTCCTGCCTATCTGTAAGGATAGAGGCTAGGGTAACCAATTCCAACTTAAAGTGCTTATAGGCAGACCGGTTTGATATGACAATATTATCTCCATTGTCAATTATAAGATGATTCTTGGAAAGCATATAGTTAGATATACGGCTTAAGCGGGAAGTGTGATTATAATCAATCAGCATGTCACCTGAAAAGATCATGTCATGATGATTTATATTTTCAAAGGTGTCTTCCTTAGGCTCTTCTATTCCCAAGTCACCACAAATGCCATTCAAGCTATTGAAGCTTGTCCTGAATGAAACTCTATTTGGATTATCTCCAATAGGAATTGAAACCTCAAAATTATGAATGAAACCGTAATTGAAGTTAAGGGAAAGGTTGGTGCGCTGTGGATAGTCTATTCTTTTAGCCTTTATCTCATGCTCAAGGACATGTGAGCTGTCCTTTCCTATTTCGCTTACAACTGCATATATGTCAAAGTCCTGATTGTAGAAGCTTGTTATCATACCTGATATGTATAGCTCTTTTCTATCATCAACTTTGGAATTATCACTTTCACCTAAGTCAATAGAGGAATAAAATTCACCTCTTTTTAAATTAGATTTAGACTTAATATTTCGAACTTCTACAATATCAAGATATACTTTATTTAACTCTAACTCTTGAATAATAAAAGATAATTCATTTTTTCCAATTAATGGTATAAGGTTACCTTGATGAGAATAATAATTTTCTTCAATTTGTTTGAAATTAAATGTCTTCTCATCTAAGTAATCCCACTTGAAGTATTTGATGAGAAGTATATGCACCTTGAGAATTGAAGGAATTGACCTTTGCTTGATTATGACCTTATCTCCAATATAAAATAGAATAGCTATGAGCTTATCATATAGCCGTGTAAGCTCATCAAGGTTTAATATATGGTCCACTTGCCTAATCTCCATGATCCATTGAAGGTCATACATGATTACATATTGGATGAATTTAGGAACCTTTCCATACAATCCAAGTGAATCGTTTATAAGGCGAATCATATAGTTTTTGACCCTTGTAGTGTAGTATGACTTGTCATTTGCTGAATCTGATATTAGTGAGTTGCTTTCGCTTGCCTTTTTCCTATAATAATATGTGCAGTTTGACAATATTCCAAGAAGAGGATTTCTAAGAAGCATCTGATTAATGAGAAGCGCATCTTCAGAAACTGATAGGCTTTCATTGAAGACCATTGGAATATAAGTCTTATCAACAATAGAACCATCATTATAGACCTCAGAAACAGATTCTCGATGTGAAGAAGGATAATGGTTAAAGACGCTTGACTTGATCATTTCCCTTCTAAAAAAAGTAGATGCAGAGGAGAGTTGAATAGCTTCAGGGTCTTCAAGTAGATTCAAGACCCCTGTGCCCTTAAACTTATAGTTTAATGGATGGTCCCCACGCTTAGCGCCAAAAAACTTGATTGGAATTGATGCCATATCCACATGAACAAAGTCGTCAAAGAATAAGTCTACACGCTCAAAGGTCTTTTTGGAGACATAATCATCACTGTCTAGGAAGTTTATGATCTCTCCTTCAGCATAATAAAGACCTATGTTACGGGTGTGTGCAGGGCCACAGTTGACCTTGTTGTTGATTAGAACTATATTGTCTGGATATTTTGTGATATATTCCTTACAGACTGATTCAGTGTTATCTGTACTTGCATCATTTACGATAATAACTTGGATATTTTCCTTAAAGTCCAGACTCTGGTCGATTAAGGAGTCTAAAGCCTGTTCGATATACTCTCCAGAGTTATAAGCTGCCATGACAACTGAGAATCTAAAATCCAAATTATTATCCCCTATATGATTATTTTTCTAAAGTTTAAACTAAGTTAAAATAGTTTAATTTATAATATATATCTATTTTTAAAAATATAAATGTATAGTTTAAATTCAAATAAACTTATAAAAAGATAATAATATATATTTTAAGAAACAAAGTTATTAATAATTTTAAAAAATTAATTTAGTAATATTAGGTGAATTAATTGGATGATTTAAAAAAATTATATGCTTTACTTGCAGTTTTGATTGTCATATATGTAGGTGTTAACTTCTCATACAATGGTTTAGACACTATAAATAGTTTAAGTCATGTTAATTTGGATGTGGGGTTATCCTTGGAGGAAAATGATGAAAACAGCATAGTAGTAGGCAACAGTTCATTTGCAAAAGTAAAGGATTTTAAAGAAAAAAACATTTCTGATAAGGAAATTAGTTTACATAATCCGGACAAAAATATAACAATAAACGTAGTTCAAGTAGTTGACTATAGAACTTTAGAAGATATTGTTAGTCAAGTAGTTAGTGTAAATGAAAATATTACCTCTAATCAAACAATTACTCAAAATGGCATCACTGCATATTTCTTATATGAAGAGAATGTTGAAACTTATAATGCTATAATTTATTTCAATAAAAATAATGAAAATTATTTAATAAAAGCCAATAATATTAGTTATAGCGATAGTGATTACTTTATAAATACTTGTAAAGACATCATTAATTCTATGAAGCCTAATAACAATATAAATTTTAGTAGATACTAGAAAAATTCTTAAAAAAATCTTCTTCTCTTTATTCCTCATTTATATCAAATAATTTTTAATGATATCCTTTACACCACTACAATAGTCTCACTTATTAAGAGGAATTGGAAACAATTAGCATTCTCATTAGTTAGATTTTTGAATCCTATCTAGGGATTCAAGATTAATAGTGAATCAGATAGAATAGTAGCGATTTTTTTATTTTTTAATACAGAAACAACAATATATAGATAAATACCCCATAAAAATAGTTTATCAATTTTTTCATCCACTTCCTAATAGTTCAACCAAAAATTTTAAACAATGAAAAACAATTATAATCTTGACTTAAACCATTCAATAGTTTCTTTTAAATGTTCTTCAAAATTAGTATCATCCGGTTCAAAATTAATAGATTTTAAATTACTAATATCTGCTAAAGAATGTTTTATATCTCCAGGTCTCTCATCCAGATATTTTGCTTCAATGTCACTATCTAGTACTCGCCTAACAATTTTAAATAATTGATTTATAGTGGTTGATTTACCTAAAGCTACATTCACAACACCATTATAATCAGATTCACATGCTGCAATATTAGCTTTAGCAATTTCTTTTACATATATAAAGTCACGACTTTGTTCACCATCACCATATATAATAGGACTTTCACCTTTAAGCATAGCGGAAATAAATTTTGGAATTACTGCAGCATAAGGTGAATTTTCATCTTGCTTTGGACCAAAAACATTGAAATATCTTAATGCTACATAATTTAGACCATAACTTTCATAAAAGGAATGTAAATATAATTCACAACTTGCTTTTTGAGCAGCATATGGTGAACAAGGCATAGGATTTTCATTTTCATTAAGAGGCATATTCAAATTTTCCCCATATACCGCAGATGAAGATGAGAATACTATTTTCTTTATTTGGCAATTTTTACATGCATTTAATAATTCTAATGTAGCATCCACATTAGTTTTATTATATTGGATAGGATTCTCTACACTACCTGGAACACTTACCAGAGCTGCTAAATGAAACACATAATCTTTATCTTTAAGGATTTCATCCAAATTAAGATTTAATAAATCTTCATGAATAATTGTTAAATTTTTATGGTTAGGATCTTTTAAATTTTCTAATTTCCCTGAGGATAAATTATCAATTACTGTGATTTTATTGAAGTCTATTAACTCATCAACTATATGGGATCCTATAAATCCACAACCTCCTGTAATAACAATATTTTTATTTTCCATCAAAACACCCCATAATTTTTGTAGTTAATTTTAAATATATACAAACTAATATTATTAATATTAAACTTAATATATATAAACATATTACATTATTCTTTTTTTAGGGGATATTCAAATGAAACAAAATAAAGAAAAAGATTATTTTAATTATAAATTTTCTATAATTATATCTATATTTAATTCAGATTTATATCTTAAAAAGTCTATAGATTCTATAATTAATCAAACACTAGACTTTGAAGAAAATATTCAGTTAATACTTGTTGATGATGGAAGTATAGACACTTCAAAAAAAATAGTGGATAAATATCATGCCAAATATCCTAATAACATTATTGTTTTATCAAAAGATAATGGGGGGCCTGGAAGTGCACGTAATTTAGGATTGAAATATGCAACTGGCGAATATATTAACTTCTTAGATAGTGATGATTACTTATCTGATAATACATTAGAAGAAGTTTATAGATTCTTTAAGAAAAATGAAAATAGAATAAATGTTGTATCAATACCTATGAAATTTTTTGAAAGAATGAATGGAGATCACGATTTAAACTATAAATTTAGTTTTGAAAAAATTGTCAATCTAAAATTTCTAAAGAATTATCCTCAAATTTCAGTCTCATCATCCTTTTTTAATTCAGAAGCTATTAAAAATATGGAATTCAATGAAGATTTAATAGCATTTGAGGATGCATTATTCATAAACAAAATTTTGATAAATGATGAGCAATACGGTATTTTAAACTCCCCTATTTACTATTACCGTAAAAGACACAGTTTCAATGGAATTAAAGATAATATAAAATATGATAAGACATTCTATAATGAAACCATTTTCAATTTCTATAATGAATTAATTGATTATAGTTATTCAATTAATAAAGAAATTCCTAAATTTATTCAATACAGCATAATTTATACACTGCAAGAAATTTTCAAAATTAATTTTTCAAAATTATTAAGTAATGAGGAAACAAATGAATTTTTTTATAAATTAATAAATCTTTTAAATTTAATTGATGAAGATGTTATATTAGAAAATAATAATATAGATGAATGTTTACAAAATTTTTTAATATATCTTAAAGAAAATTCATATATTATAACCCAATCAAATAAAATTGAATTTTTAACAACAGATTTTAATAAAGAAGACTTAGAATACAATATTTTTATCAATAAAACAAGTATTAGCAATGATATTTTATATATTTCAGGAAATATTAATTCTCATTTTACTAATGAAAAAGAAAAAATATATGTAATAAAAGAAAACGAAGAAGGCAAAATAGAAAAATTCCTATGTGATTACAAAAATGATTCAAATAAAAATGATGAAATGAATAAATTATTATTCACACCATGGCAATATAATAAAGATTTTGAAATAAATATTCCTTGTGATGAAAAGGATTTCTCATTATTTTTTGAAATAGAAGTTGAGAATAACAACAATATCATATTAACTAATACAAAAATTATTGAACAAAATAAAGAGAAGATTGATCAAAATAAGAATATAGATAACTTGAATGATGGAATAGTATCTGGGAATTATTTAATTAATTTAAATAACAATAAACTAAACATATCTAAATTATTTAATTTCTCCATAGTGATGGCTATGTATAATGTTGAGGATTATTTAGCTGAAGCTATTGATTCCCTCATCAACCAAACAATTGATTTCGAAGAAAATGTGCAATTAATATTAGTTGATGACGGAAGCCCGGATAATTCTAAAGATATTGCTTTAGAGTATCATGAAAAATATCCTAACAACATATTAGTTATCTCAAAAGAAAATGGAGGTCATCCTAGCGCACTAAATGAAGGTTTAAAATATATCAAAGGAAAATTTATAAACTTTTTAGATAGTGACGATTGTTTAGAAGAACATACTTTAGAGGAAGTGCTTAAATTTTATGAAAACCATTACGATGAAGTTGATCTTGTCGCAGTGCCTTTAATATATTTTGAAAGAATTACTGGACCCCATAGATTTAATTATAGATTTAAAACAACAAGAGTAATCGATTTAATTAAAGAACCTGAAAATCCTCAGTATTCTGTATCAAACGCATTTATAAAGAGAAATTTATTTAATAACTTAAGATTTAATACAAAATTACATAATGGATATGATGCAGCAGTAGCAAATAAAATAATTATTAATAAAAAGAAATATGGAGTTTTAAGTAACGGAGCTTATTATTATAGACAGAGAGCAAATCAAACATCCATTATGGACAATAATATTAAAAATAAAAGAGTCTTTACTGAAAAAATTAAATATTATTATATAGATTTGATAAATTATTGCCTAATAAAAGAGGGAAAAGTTCCATACTATGTAATGTATGCACTTTCAAATGATTTACAAGGACTACTCGCTGAACCAGAATTGGATGTATTTGATAATGAGATGGAAATTAAAGAATTTTGGTATTATTTAGATAAAATTGTCAATATTTTAGATTTAAAATCATTTGTTAATAATAGACATATTCTAAAAAGCCACTTAAAGCCATTTTTTACCTTTTTAAAGAATAATAAAGAATATTCTTTTGAAATTAAGGACAGTAATAAAAATAAAAATATGGTATATTTAAAAAGCAAAGATTATATTATTGATAGACTAGATAATCATGGTTTATGGTTAGATATAATTGAAATCAGAAATGGGCTTTTAAATATTTCAGGAATATTTTCAAGTAACTTTTCAAATGAATCCCTACAAATTAACATCATCCAAAATCATGATGGAGAAAAAATAATACATGAATGTGATTTCATCCAGTATGCTCACCCAAATCATTCAAACATTCGTTATTTGGGAATTGATTGGTTATACAGATACACTTTTGATATATCAATTCCTATAGAAGAAATTTTAAATGATGAATTGCAATTTGAAATAAAATTTTATGAAGATGGATATAATTCATCATTTGAGCCATTGATTGGATTATCAACTAGATGTGGACTTTCAGACCAAAGCCCATATCTAATTAAAGAGAATCAAATTTTACATATAAGTGAAAACAGATTTAAAATTTCAAAATATTCATATTCAAAAATGTTAAGATTAGAAAGACATGTACTAAAAAAGATTAGGCATAATAAGGAAAACGGGTATAAAAATGCTCTAATAATCAGAACATTATATACTTTATTATTCCCACTTATGAAAAATAAAAGAATTTGGCTATTTTCAGACAGGCCTAACTTTGCAGATGATAATGGTACATACTTATTTGAATATGCATCCAAACAAAAAGATGACATTAAAAAGTATTTTGTAATTGATAAAAATTCCAAAGATTATAATAAAATGAAAAAAATTAGTAAAAATATTCTCAATTACGGGTCTTTAAAACATAAGATATTGTATTTATTCTCCGAAAAAACAATATCTGCATTTGCTAATGAAGATTATTACGATCCATTCTTTGGGGATAATATAAAATTATATGAAGGATTTATTAATAGACAAAAATATTTCTTGCAACATGGAGTTACAATTGGAAACTACGCTAATGCCTTAAACAAAGCACGCCAAAACTTTTCATTAATTCTAACAAGTGCTTATTTAGAATATGAATCATTCTTTAATGAAAAATATAATTATGATGAAAACCGTATACAATTATTAGGTTTACCTAGACATGACCATTTAAAAAAGGAAGTTACTAAAAAACAAATCATATTTATGCCAACATGGAGAATCTCATTAAATAATGATGAAAATTCTTTCAAAAATTCTGAGTATTATAAAGTTTTACATAGCTTCTTAAATAATGAAAGATTACATAAAATCTTAGAAGAAAAAGGATATGAATTAGTCTTTAGACCACATCCAGAATTATTTAAGTTTATTGATTTAATGGAAATTGATAAAAAAGTTAGAGTTTCTGTAGACGTGAATAAAGAAACTTATCACGATTTATTTAATGAGTCTGCTCTTATGATAACTGACTATTCCTCAGTATTCTTTGATTTTGCATATCTTAAAAAACCAATAATTTATTATCAATTCGATGAGTATCATTATGATAAAGGATACTTTGATTTTGAGACCATGGGATTCGGTGAAATAGTCTCTGAAGAAGAAAAATTAATCAATAAAATTAAAGAATACTTAGATAATAATTGTAAAATGGAAGAAAAATATATTGAAAGAGTGAAAAAATTCTTCAAATATAATGATAAAAATAATTCCAAAAGAGTATATGATTGGATTAAGTTAAATTAAACATATCCTAAAATAGATTTATGGAGAATTTATGATAGCCTCAAATAAAAAAGAATATTTTATTTCAATTGTTATTCCAACATTTAATGTTGAAAAAACCATTGAAAATGCATTTAATTCTATTTTTAAACAGACCATCGGATTTGAAAATTTAGAAATAATATTTGTAGATGATGGTTCAAAAGATGAAACTAGAAATAAAATTTTAGAATACTCTAAAAATTTTGAAAATGTGAAAAGCATTATTTTATCAAATAATTCTGGTTTTCCAGGAAAACCACGAAATATTGGAATGAAACATTCAACAGCAAAGTATATTATGTTTTTAGATGCTGATGATGAATATTTTTTAGATGCATGTGAAATTCTATACAATAAAATAAAATTAGAAAAATGTAACATAATTTCAGGAAATTTTTTACAAATAAAAAATAACAAAGAGCATTTAAAAAAATGGGATTTTTTAAATATAGAAAATAGAGAACTCAAGATAGGAACTATTTCTGAAAAATTAGAATTATTTTACATTGCTCCATCTGTTTGGACAAAAATATATGATAAAGAGTTTCTATTAAAAAACAACATATACTTTATTGAAGATTTACCTGCAGAAGATTTAATATTCGTTTCAGAAGCATTAATAAATGCAAAATCCATTATTTTTTTAGATAAACCGGTTTTATACTATATTGAAAGAGACTATTCTACAAATTCACAGAAAGCTATAAGCGACGACAATACAAAAGAACAATTATCCAATTACTTAAAAGCTTATGAAATAACTTATAATTTAGTTAAGGATTATTTTTTTAATGAAGAACCTATTTTCATTTTTTATCATTTAATATACTGGTTTAAACTATTAAATAATAGTGATTTAAATCTAAAAACCAAATTTGAATTACTTAATGAATCTTTACCTCTTTTTGAAAGATTTAAGGATGTAGAAAAAAATATGAACACTACTGATAAAAAAATAAAAGAGTGTATTTTAAATAAGAGATTTGAAGAAGTTTTAGAAAATTAAAAGAAAAATCAATGAAATTTAAATCAATTCTTTAAAATCCATTTATAAACTCTTTCACAATTTTTATTGTCATTAAACTTAAAGAACTGATCAACTCTTTCTTTAAACTTATCTTCCATCATACAATCATTATTCAAATAATACCTTATCTTAGATAAGAGAACATCCACATCACTTATCACTTCACCAAATCCCATATTATCATAATCAAAGTAACCCTCATCATAATGATAGTCCTTATTTGACTGATAATAAATGACAGGCTTTTTAAGGTAGGCAAAATCAAAGAAGACTGAAGAGTAATCAGTTATGAGAATTGAGGATTTGTTGAATAAATCCTGATAGGAATCATTGAAAATAATCTTGTTTTTGAATCTCAAATCTGAATTTTTATAGGACTTGTCTAAAGATAAGATAACTTTCTCATCAATATTCAATAGCTCCAAAAAGTCCATCATTTCAATATGAGGCTTGAAGATTAAGTCAAAACCAAATTCATCTAATAAATCAATCAAATCTTTATTATTTAAGAAACTATTTAAAGATTTATAATAATCAGATTCTATAAAAGCATCTTTTCCATCGATTTGTCTCCAGGTTGGCATGAACAATATCTGTTTTTTAACATTATCATTTTTAAGATTATCATATCTTGGAAATCCTAAAACTGGAATAATTGATTCATCATAATTATATCCCTCTTTTAGGAAAGATTCCCTTTCCAAATCAGAAACTGTTACAATAAGGGAAAGATTATTGTTATATTTTTTGACAAATCTGGAAATGTCATCCTTTGTAACGCCATGCTGTAAAAATAGCCTTTCTGTTGTAAAAAGACCTGCATATAAATCCCTATTATCATGTTCAAAGAAAGGATTGATAAAATCTTCATTAGTGTATGAACTTATAGCCTTTTCAGCAAAAAGATATAGGATATTATGTTTTAAGCTTGCAAAAGGAACTACAGAACTCTTGAATGAACCTTTTTTTGAAATGTTTTTCATAAGCTCAAATGATGGGCTGTCCTCATTAACTGCAAAATATTTTTTTACATTGTCGTTTTGGCCAATTGCATATTTAAACAAATGCATTGCATTGTCATCAGCAAAATCTGGACGATCTGAGAATATCCAAATCCTTTTATTTTTCATAAAGGGATACATCATATAATAAATTAGTTTTTTAACTAAAGAAGACTTATAAAAACTTGGCTTAATCTTTAAAGCTCTTTTTATATTACTATATTCATATCTAATCATAGCCAAATAGCTATAATTTACAATATGTAGCCTTAAGTCTTTATATAAAACAATATGATGATTTTTAGCAAAATAAGCACTATACTCAGACAATCCAAGATTATGATTTAATCCTAACAATGCTTCAAATGAGAATGAAACTTCACCATCATCATAATCAACAATAAACTCCAAATCACTAATTTCCCCATTAGTTAAAGGTATTTCCACATCAAAATTAAGAATATATTTCCAGTCATGTCCTAAATAAGGTCGTGTGTTCCTTTCAGGAGTGTTATACTTGATTTTTTGGCATCTGAATTCTTTTTTACTTCCATTTTCAGACCTAGACTTTTTTACAACTCTTATTTTATAGTGATCATCATTAAAATTAGATATGAACATTCCAGAAATCTTAAGGGAATTTTTCTTGATTTCGACTATATCTAACCAGATTCTGTGAATATCAATCTTATCAATAATATAATCATTAGTTTTCTTAAGGAGATGGCCATCAGCTAACTCGACAGTTTCTATGTTTTTAAATTCATTAAAATCATTTATATCATCAGAACCTGCAAAATTAAAATCATTCATATCATTAGTAGGTTCAAAGTTAAGACCATTTTTATCATCAGAACCTGCAAAATTTTTAGAAATTTCTGAAGAATTGTCGTTATTTAATAAAAATATAAAGAATGACCTAGAATCATCTTCAATATTTGGATTATCGATTACAACATTTTTATCGATATGTCCAATTACATAATATAAAATTTTCCAAAACTCTTGAACTTCTTCTTTTGAATCAAAAACATCCAAATTAGGCATTTTTAATAACCATTGAAGGTCATATGCCATTAAATATTGAATAAATAAAGGAACTTCATTTTCTTTAGTGATTGGATAATCAATAATATTTTTATAAAAGTTTATTAGCCTATCAGTATAATAGCCCTTTTTCATATTAACAGTATCTACTGTAGAACTTTTTACTGTTCTTTGCCTATAATAATAATTACAAGTGTTAATAACACCATATTTCTTCTTTTCAAGCAGAATTTTATTAATGATTAAAGCATCCTCAAGATTTACAAGATTCTCATCGAATCTATATCCTTCAAAGGATTCTGATTTTATAAAAGAAGATGAAGAAGATAAAATAGGGTTATTTGGCTCTTCAATAAGGTCAATAATCCTATTTCCTTTATCAAATTTATAATTTAAACGATGAGGACCATTTACCCTTTCAAATAGAACCATCGGAATAGCTAGAAGATCTATTTCATCATAGTTGTCTTCAAAAAATTTGTAAACTTCCTCAAGAGCATTTTTAGATAAATAGTCGTCACTATCTAAAAAGTTAAGATATTTGCCGCAAGCATAATTAAGGCCATAATTACGAGCACTGGCTTGTCCGCCATTCTCCTTTTTAAAAACAAGAATATTATCAGGATATTTCTCTTGATATTCTTTAGCGATATTATAGGACTTATCAAAACTGCCATCATCCACAATAATCAATTGTACATTTTCCTTAAATCCTATTGTTTGATTACAAATGGAATCTATAGCCTCATCCAAATAGTCTTCAACATTATATGACGCCATAATTATTGAAAATTTGAATGGATAATCTGAACTTTCTTTCATAAAAAACATCCTATAACCTATTAAAACTTATTAAAAAAAACGAATAAATTAATAAATAAAAATAAGCTCTTAATAAAAAAATTAAATAAAAAAATAGATTTAAATTAAAGAATAGCAAATCTATTTTTACGTTTATTCTTAACAAATAACTTTTGAATAAAGTCTAACCTATCTTCCACAGGCAAATCCTTAATTATAGCATCAATATTATCCATAGATAAAGTTTCTTGACTTACAAAATCATAAATAAAAACATCACTATTATATATGCTATTATTACGAGTATCCTCTTCTCTAAAAGATCCTACAAAGTTCTTTGTAAAAAAGACATCTCTTTCTACTTCTCTTGCTGGATTGCCTAATACATAAGTATTTGACTTAACAATATCCATTGGAGGAATAAAGCTATGGATTCCCACTATTGCTCCAGAACCTATTTTTGCTCCTCTTGAAATGTAATTGAAGTGGTCAATCCATACATGGTCTCCAATAAAAATACTGGCTGACTCATTAATTCTCTCAGCAGTATTTGCATCATAAATCGGATAAGTATCAATAGTTCTTAAGAAAACATCATTTCCAATGACATTATCCTCACCGATTATTACATTTTGAGACTCTTGAACATTAATATTCAATGGAGCTCCGAGTTCATTGTTTTTTCCTATGAAAATAGTTGAATTATGACGCACATAAATCTCTAAAACATAGTCTTTTTCTGTATATGATAAATAAACAATAGAATTATTTCCTAAAAAGTTGATATGTGATTTTCTTAATTTGATGCCAGAATCACAGAATAAAATATTATTGGATCCATAAAATTTAATTTCAGAGTTTTCAAGTTCTATTTCCCCAATTACCTTATTTTCCACCAAATTATTAATATCCTCATTATTTTTAATTGTTTCCATATTATAACCCTAAAATT